>NZ_JAZAYT010000024.1:0-61555 GCF_036321945.1 Flavobacterium facile | reverse complement strand
ACAAACCATTAAGGTGGTTATTGCGTTGGGGCTCACCTCTTACCTTTCCGAACAGAGAAGTTAAGCCCAACTGCGCAGATGGTACTGCAGTTATGTGGGAGAGTATGTCGCCGCCTTCTTTTATTAAAGCCTCAATCTTTTAGATTGAGGCTTTTTTTGTTATTGGTACGGCGTGTTCACTCGTTTTAAAACGAGTTCGGTTCGCCGCCTTCTTTTAGAAACCTCATTCTTTTTAGATTGAGGCTTTTTTTTACCTATATGTCGTCTCGATGGGACAATATTTTTGTTAATCTGAACTTGTTTCAGATTCTTTTTGTTTATAGCAGTTTATATCTTATGAAAATCTATGCGTTAGTGGGTGGAGTGGCATCCTTTTTTTTGTTGCTTGCTGAATTTACTTGTTTTATTACCAGATGTTTGCAATAAAATAAAAGATATAGCGGAACACACGACCTCGTTGTAAGATTTAACGTGTGGTAAAAGGAATACTTGTGCAACGAGGAACGCCCAAGAAATCAAGAGAATCTCTTAATTAATATTTAATGAGATAATATTCCTAATAAATAATTTTATAAAGTAAAAAAAAAGCACTTTCATTTGAAAGTGCTTTTGGTATTAAATATCGTCGAAATTAATATCGGTATAACTGTTTGAGGAAGTTGTAGTAGTTTCTTCTTCTTGGTGTGTATCTGAATAATCCGATTCTTTTTTGAAGTCTTTTTGATGTCTTTCGGAAATTACTTCTTCGCCTTTATGGTTGATTACGTATTCTGTCATTTCGCTTAAGATTTCATTGAAAGCAGCAAAATCTTCTTTATATAAATAGATTTTGTGTTTCTTGAAGTGATACGAACCATCTTCTTCTGTAAATTTTTTACTTTCTGTAATGGTAATGTAATAATCATCTGCTTTTGTTGCTCTAACGTCGAAAAAGTACGTTCTTCTTCCTGCTCTCAATACTTTAGAAAAAATGTCTTTTTCTAATAATTCTTTGTCATTCATAATCCTTCGTTCAATTATTAGTTTGGTTTAGTCTTTCAAAAATCTAAAAAAAAATAATACTAAACAATTTTTTAAGCATTTTCTTTTTCAGAAAGTTGCTTCATGTATAAATTACTATAAAAACCTTCTTGGTTTACTAATTGATTATGAGTACCTTCCTGAACAATTTTACCTGAATCTAAAACAATAATTTTATTTGCATTTTTTGCTGCAGAAGCTCTGTGCGTCACAATAATTGTAGTTTTTTCGTTAAATATTGTTTTGAAGTTATTTACTATTTTTTCTTCGGTTTCTGTATCAACTGCACTTAAGCAATCGTCTAGAATTAAAATAGGAGCTTCTTTAATAATAGCACGCGCAATGGAAACTCTTTGTTTTTGTCCACCAGATAATGTAATTCCTCTTTCTCCTAAAATAGTTTCGTATTTATTGGTAAACGATTGGATATTATCATCAACAACGGCCATTTTTGTTGCGTTTACAATCTCTTCATCAGTTGCATTTTCCTTTCCAAATTTGATGTTGTTTTTTATCGAATCAGAAAATAAAAACGGATCTTGTGGTACAATACTCATGCTGTTTCTTAGATGGTATAAATCATATTCTGTTAGATTATGACCATCAATTTTAATTTTTGAATTTCCAGTTACATCATGTATTCTGGTTAATAAGGATAAAATAGTAGATTTTCCAGAGCCGGTTTTTCCCATAATGGCAACAGTTTCTCCTTTATTAATGGTAAAACTTATATTGTCTAAGGCTTGAATATTGGTGTCTTCGTAAATGTAGCTTACATTTTCAAAAGTGATTTTACCTTCGATTTCTGTTGTGATTTTTCCTATATTCTGAATTTCGGGTTGTTCTAATAGAAATTCATTAATTCGTTTTTGTGAAGCTTCTGCCTCTTGAACTAAGGATGAAACCCAACCAAATGAAGCTACTGGCCAAACCAACATTCCAATATATAATAGGAATTTAGCAATTACACCAATGTCTTTTATTTCGCCACGAACATACATTTGTCCGCCCACATAAATCACAATTAAATAACTTAATCCGATTAATAAAACCATTAAAGGTCCAAATAAAGCTTGGGTTTTTGCTAAAGACAAGTTTTTTTCTTTACTGATTTCTGAAAGTTTTACGAATTGATTGTTTCTGTCTTTTTCTAACGCGTAGGCTTTTATGACTCTAATACCAGAGAAAAATTCTTGTGTAAAGGAAGATAAAGTGGATAAATTTTGTTGGTATTCTGTGCTTTTTTTGTTGATTCTCTTACTTAAAATAAAAATACTATATGATAAAATAGGTAAGGGTAATAAAGAATATATAGTCAGTTTTACATTGATAGCGGACATACTGATAATAATAGCCGCAAATCTAATTATAGTATTTATGGTATACATTACCGCTGGTCCTACATACATTCGTACTTTTCCAACATCTTCACTTATACGATTCATTAAATCACCAGTTCTGTTTTTCTTGTAGAAGTTTTGAGAAAGGTTTTGGTAATGATTGAAGACTTCGTTTTTTAAATCAAATTCTACGAAACGTGACATGACAATCAAAGTTTGACGCATTAAGAAAGTTAAAAAACCAGCAATTAAAGTACAAGCGAAAATAAGTGCAATGTTCTCAAATAATTCTTTTTTAAGTGAAGTAGTGTCTTTATTTCCTGATTTTAAGAAAACTTCTATTGAAGAAATTGATTTCCCGACTAATTCTGGAGTATATAATGCAAATATTTGAGCAACAATTGTGATAATTATTCCAAATAAAAATCGGTACTTATATTTTATGAAATATTTATTTAAATATTGTAATTCTTTCATTTAAAGTAATATAATTTAAAGTAATTCTCTTTTTGTTAATTATTTTGTAGTTTTTTGCGATTATATTGCAATATGTTAAATTATTGTATTCGTAAAAATAAAATAAAAAATGACAATTATATATAATTTATACATATTTTTGTATCTTATTATTGATAAAAAATCAAATATACTCATGACAACAGATATTATAAATTCAAACGAGCTACACAAAGTAGATCCCGTTTTTGGTCAAATTTCTTTTGATGGACACGAACAAGTTGTTTTCTGTAATGACAAAGATACAGGTTTAAAAGCAATAATCGGAATTCATAATACAGTTCTTGGCCCTGCACTTGGAGGAACTAGAATGTGGAAGTATTCTAACGAATGGGAAGCTTTAAATGATGTGTTAAGATTATCTCGCGGGATGTCTTTTAAGTCTTCTATTTCAGGTTTAAATTTAGGTGGTGGTAAAGCTGTAATTATTGGTGATGCCAAAACAGAAAAAACGCCTGAATTAATGAGAAAATTTGGAGAATACGTAGACTCTTTATCAGGAAAATATATTACTGCTGAAGATGTTGGTATGGAAACAAAAGACATGGATACAGTTAGAGAAGTAACAAAATATGTTACTGGAATCTCTGAAAGTAAAGGTGGCTCTGGAAATCCTTCTCCTATTACTGCTTATGGTGTTTTTATGGGTATGAAAGCCGCTGCAAAACACAAATTTGGAGTAGATAATTTAGCAGGAAAAAGAGTTTTAGTTCAAGGTATTGGTCACGTTGGTGAAGTGTTAGTGCAACATTTAACAAATGAAGGAGCAATTGTAACTATCTCAGATATCAATGAAAACAGATTACATGAAGTTGGTTCAAAATACGGAGCTAAAATTTTTACAGGAAACGATTTATATAGTTTAGATGTAGATATTTACGCACCTTGTGCTTTAGGAGCAACTATCAATGACGATACAATTAGCAAAATTCAAGCAAAAGTTATTGCTGGTGCTGCTAATAATCAATTAGCAAATGAAGTAATTCACGGTAAATTATTAAAAGAAAAAGGTATTTTATATGCTCCTGATTTCTTAATTAATGCTGGTGGAGTAATTAATGTTTATTCAGAATTAGCAAATTTAACATCTGCTCAAGTAATGGAAAAAACAGAAAACATTTACAACACAGCCATGGATATTTTCAACTTATCAGATGTTCAAAATATAACTACTCATCAAGCAGCATTAAATATTGCTCAAAAAAGAATTGATGACAGAAAAAAAGAATTACAAAACAAATAATTCTTTAAAATAAAATATTGTAAATTTGTCCCGAAATAATTATAAAAATTGTTTCGGGATAATTTTTTAAAGTTCTTAGCCATGCTTAACAGAAGACATTATAGAGTAAAAGTGATGCAAACCATTTACGCGATGCATCAACACGAATCCGATTCATTAGATAAGGAAGAAAGATTTTTATTACAAAGTATAGACAATTCTCAAGATTTGTATTTAGTAATGCTTTCTATTTTCGATGAATTACAATTGAAAGAAAGAACCTATTTAGAACTCGCTTCTAAAAAACACTTGGCTACCAAAGAAGAACAAAATCCTAATTATAAGTTTGTAAATAATAGTTTTTTCAAAATTATAGCCAATCATGCGGCTTTTTATGATAAGTTAGAAGAAAGAAAAATTGACAACTGGAAACGTAACGACGATTGTATTCTCTTTCTATTAGAAGCTATTAAAGCGTCTGATTTGTATAAAAGATATATGGCTGTGGAAACAACAGAATTCAAAAAAGACATTTTCTTTATGTATGATGTTTTTAATGAAATTATTGCACCAAACGAAAAATTATACGACTATTTAGAAGATTTTAAAATTACTTGGGTAGATGATATTCCTGTGATTAATACTTTACTTTCGAAGCAAATCAAATCAATTAGAAGTTTCGAAGATTCTATTGAATTACCACAAGTTTTTAAAGATTTAGACGACAAAGAATTTGTTAGAAATTTGTTCAGAAAAACAGTTTTAAACGAGGTAGAATTCGCTAAAGAATTTGAAAATAAAACACCAAATTGGGACAAAGAACGTATTGCAGAATTGGATACGATTATTCTTAAAATGGCTATTTGTGAGTTGTTGAAATTCCCGTCAATTCCTGTAAAAGTAACTTTAAATGAATATTTAGAAATCGCTAAAGAATATTCTACTCCAAAAAGTAGTATATTTATCAACGGGATTTTAGATAATTTAGTAAAAGATTTCCAAGCTTCTGAAAAGTTAAAAAAATCTGGTAGAGGATTATTATAAAAATAATTATGATGAAAAAAATAGTTAGAATTTTCGTAGTTGCTTCATTGTTAATCACTTTTTCTTGTAAAAAAGAAGTTGAAAAAACAGAGGAAATAGCTATTACAACAAGTTTAGAAGATAACGCAAAAGTGCCAAAAACTATAGTGGAATTTGATAAAGAAATTCATGATTTTGGAGAAATTGAACAAGGCGAAATTGTAGAAACTACTTTTTTAATAAAAAACGTTGGCGATAAAAATTTATATATTGTTGACGCACATGGTTCTTGTGGTTGTACGGTTCCAGAAGTAACAAAAGAAGCAATTGAACCAGGTAAATCAGCGCCAATTAGTGTAAAATTCGATTCCAACGGTAAATCAGGTGAAGTAACTAAAACCATTATGGTTACTTGTAATACGGAAAAAGTTATAGAAAATATCAAAATTAAAGCAAGTATAAAAACTAAAAAATAAATATATGAACTCAACCTTAATTATTCAGTTGGTGTTAATGTTAGGAGTGTTTTACTTCTTAATCATTATGCCAAAAAACAAAAAAATAAAATTAGAGAAAACTTTTTTAGCGAACTTAAAAGCTGGAGATAAAATTATAACTATTGCTGGAATTCACGGTAAAGTTTCTGAAATTGCTGAAACTACAATCGTAATGGAAACTATGTCTGGTAAATTGAAAATTGAAAAAAGTTCTATTTCTGCAGAAATGAGTTTAAAATTAAACGAGAAGAAATAATAGTTGATTTGTCATTCTGAACTTGTTTCAGAATCTCAATATTGCAGACTCTGAAACAAGTTCAGAGTGACAACAAAACATATAAAAAAACCCAAATTCATATCGAATTTGGGTTTTTTTGTTTACAAAAATATTCTTACTTCTTATTCTGAATTGCATTTAATTCTGCAATTTTCACAATCACTTCAATAGCTTTTTGCATACTTTCTACCGGAACATATTCGTATTTTCCATGGAAGTTATGACCGCCAGCAAAAATATTCGGACAAGGTAAACCCATAAAAGATAAACGTGAACCATCAGTTCCACCACGAATTGGTTTAATTAAAGGTTTGATGTTTAATTCTTTCATCGCTTGTTCGGCTAATTTCACAATATGCATTACTGGTTCTACTTTTTCGCGCATGTTGTAATATTGGTCTTTGATTTCTAAAACTGCAATATCTTCACCAAATTGTTTTTTGTATTTTTTGTTGATTTTTGCCACAACTTCTTCTACGTATTCTTTTCGTTTTTCGAATTTCTTACGGTTATGATCTCTAATAATCAATTGTACTAAAGTATCTTCAATACTTCCTTGAATATTCGTTACGTGATAAAAACCTTCGTAATTTTTAGTCGTTTCTGGAGTTTCGTCTTTTGGTAATTTATTGATAAACTTATTCGCTAAAAGCATGGAGTTGATCATTTTTCCTTTGGCATAACCAGGATGAACGCTTTTTCCGTTGAATCTGATTTTTACACCAGCAGCATTAAAGTTTTCATATTCTAATTCTCCGATTTGACTTCCGTCCATCGTATAAGCCCAATCCGCACCGAATTTTTCAACATCAAAATGATCAGCACCACGACCAATTTCTTCATCTGGAGTAAAACATACTTTTAACGTTCCGTGTTTAATCTGTGGATTTTGAACTAAAAATTCCATCGCAGTCATAATTTCTGTAATTCCTGCTTTGTCGTCAGCTCCTAATAAAGTCGTTCCATCAGTTGTAATTAAAGTTTGACCTTTGTATAACAACAAATCTTTAAAATAAGAAGGAGAAAGAATGATGTTTTTTTCTGCATTTAAAACGATATCACCACCATCATAATTTTTTATGATTTGAGGTTTTACGTCTTTTCCAGTAAAATCTGGAGTCGTATCAAAGTGAGAAACAAAACCAATTGTTGGCACTTCGTAATCTAAATTACTTGGTAAAGTCGCCATCACGTATGATTTGTCATCAATAGATGCGTCTGTTAAACCAATTTGTTTTAATTCTTCAACTAATTTATTGGCTAAATCCCATTGTTTAGCTGTGCTTGGTGTAGTGTTTGATTCTGGATCTGATTCTGTATCAACAGTTACGTATCCAATAAAACGATCAATTATATGTTGCATTTTTTAGTATTTTTAAGAGATGCAAATATAGTAAAAAGTACGAAGTATGATTTACGAAGTACGAAGTAAGATTTATGAATATTTAAAACGAAAAATTATAAGTAATATTTCCAGTTTGCTTATCAGCTGCAGATTCACTTGGTTGCCATTTGGTTTGTAAAGCATATTTTCTTGCCAATGCAATTAAACAAGCATCTCCAGTTGAACCTTTTCCATTCACAGCAGAAATGGTTTTCCCAGATTTGTCTACAGTAACTTCAATAGTTACACGTCCTGCTTGATTGCAATCATTATCAATTGTTGGAATATAGGCTACACGTCTTCCAGATAAAGTATAGTTGGTTCCTTTTCCATTACCACTTCCATTTCCACCACCTGATCCAGAACCGCTTCCTGCTCCTGAACCTGTTCCGTTTCCTGTTCCGTTTCCGCCACCAGTGCCACCGCCAGAACCACCATTTCCGTAGTATCCATTAGAATTGGTACTTCCATTAGAAGAACCTTGGTTTCCGCTCGTTGAACTATTCCCGTCACCACCTTTTTTATTACCTTTAATCATATTTGATAAGGCACTATTGGTTTTTTTAACTGGAATTTTTGGAGTTTCCACTGGCTTGGTTTCAGTAGGTTTTTTATCTTTTGGTTTGATATTTGTTTTTGGTGGAGTAGGAACATCTGCACCAACATTATCTTGAGTTAATATTTCATCTGGAGTAGATTCAACAGGTTGAGCTGCGACTTCTTTCATGTTAACTTCTAAAGTTTCACTCAAATAATCATCGCCTTTACCTTTGTCAGTATTTCCAAAATTAAGTTCAACTCCGCCACCGCCACCACCTTGTGCGATAAGCATTTCAGTTTTACCATATGGAGGCCAAAAACGAAGGAAAAACAATAGAAGTAAGATACTTCCAAAAGAATAAAAAGTTATGATAAGCGATTTTTTAGAATCTGAGAAATCCTGTTTTTTTAAGTACTGAACAAGAAAATATAAAATTACAGCTAATACCGCTAATATAAGAAGCAACATTGAGCCGTGATCATTAATGAATTTTAATATTTTTATAGATTTTCTCATTCAATAAATTTATGTTATAATAACGAATAAATGTAATAAAAATTGTTGAAACAAAAAAACTACGTCAAAAATTGTTCCAACGTAGTTTTTTAAATAAATATTGTTGTGTGTTTACACTAATTGTTTCAATGCAATTTCATAAGCTCTTGCACTGATGTTTGTTTTACTTGAATTCACATCAAATGTTTTTTGAATGGCTTTTCCAATAATTTCTGAAGCATCATTGAAGATAGCTTCGTCTGTCATTTGAACTTTTTTCTCCATGAAGTAAGCAAAAACTCTTGCCATTCCACAGTTTGAAATAAAATCTGGAATTAAACTTACTTTATTGTCCGTTTCTTCCATAATTGGTCCGTAGAAAATTTCTTTATCTGCAAAAGGAACATTCGCACCACAAGAAATAACTTCTAATCCAGAAGCGATCATATTCTCAACATTGTCTTTAGAAACAATTCTTGAAGCAGCACATGGAGCGAAAATTTGCGCACCCATTTTCCAAATTTTATCATTGATTTCTGCAAAAGGAATCATTTGGTCTGAAACTAATTTGTTTCCATCTTTATTTCTGAATAATTCTGTAATTTCTTCGAATGTGAAACCGTTTTCGTTAAGAACTCCGCCATCTCTATCGATAATTCCGACTACTGTCGCACCCATTTTAGCTAAATAAAAGGCTGCAGCTGAACCTACATTTCCAAAACCTTGTACTATGGCTTTCTTACCCACAACGCTTCCGCCATAAATTCCGTAGAAATGTTTCACAGCTTCTGCCACTCCGTAACCCGTAATCATATCGGCTACAGTATATTTTTTTGATAAATCTGGAGTAAATTCTCCGTTTTCAATCACTTTAATTACACCTTGACGTAATTGTCCGATTCTGTTAATTTTATCCGCTTCAGTTGGTTTGAAGTGTCCGTTAAAAACACCTTCTTGTGGATGCCAAACACCACATTCTTCTGTCATTGGAATTACTTCGTGAATTTCATCTACATTTAAATCACCACCCGTTCCATAATAATTTTTCAATAATGGAGAAACGGCTTTGTACCAACGTTCTAAAACTCCTTTTTTACGAGGATCTGCTGGGTCAAAATTAATTCCAGATTTTGCTCCACCAATTGCTGGACCAGATACTGAAAATTTTACTTCCATAGTTTTTGCTAAAGAAAGCACTTCGTTTTGATCTAAACCAATTCTCATACGCGTTCCACCACCAGCGGCACCACCACGTAAAGAGTTAATAACTGTCCAACCTTCTGCTTCGGTTTCTGGATCTTTCCAATTGAAAACGATTTCTGGTTCTTTATTTTCGAATTTATGTAGTAAATCTTTCATATATAAGTTATTAATTTTGATATGCAAATTTAGCTTTTTCAAACAATGTAAAAAGAAATTTTACTTTTTTTTTGTTATTTTGATACCGATTGGTATCTTTGCATATGCGATCCTCAGAAATAACTAAAGCAAAAGTGCTAAAAGAAGCAACGAGCCTTTTCAATACAAAAGGGTATAAATCTACGTCTTTAAGTGATATCACTGATGCTACGGGCTTAACGAAGGGTGCGATTTACAGGCATTTTGAGAATAAAGAATGTCTAGAAATTGAAGCTTTTCAGAAAATGATGCAAGCTATTTTTGTGGCGCTAAATGAGAAAATTAAAGCTCAAAATAACACAAGAGATAAGCTGTTTTGTGTGTTAAATTTGTTCCAAAGTTACATTACAAATCCATTAATTATTGGTGGTTGCCCGTTGCTAAATGTTTCCGTTGAAGTAGACGATACCAACTTAGAATTGAAGCAAAAAGCGCAACAAGCTTTAACTGTTTTTCGTGATTCTGTTGAAAGAATTATTATCAATGGAAAAACACATAAACAAGTCGGGGCTTTAGTGAATGAAAAATTAGTGGCAACTATAATGATTTCAACGCTTGAAGGCGGTGTAATGATGAGTAAATTACAAAACTCTAACTCCGATATTGAGATTGTTGTCAATCATTTAAAAAATTGGATTGTTTCTGACATATTACTATAAAAAAATTTAAATAATTTGATACCAATTGGTATCTTAAAATAAAAATAATGATGAATTTTAAGAAAATAATGCAAAAATCAATGGGTTTTTATTTCAATTTATTGTCGTTTGTACACCCAAAAAAGCTAAAAAAGGATGGTTTTCTGCTTTTTTGTAATCCGTTTGCACGAAAAGTAAAACCGCATCAATTGGAATTTTTACAAAAAGGAATGTCGGAAGTTTTGGATTTGGAAGGGTATAAAATTCAAACCTATAAATGGGGTAGTGGTAGTAAAAAAATATTGCTAGTTCACGGTTGGTCGAGTCATTCGTTTCGTTGGAAAAATTACATAGAACATTTGCTTAAAAATGATTTTACTGTTTATGCCTTAGATGCGCCAGCTCATGGTTTGTCATCTGGAAAATCGATTCATGTGGTTTTGTATGCGAAAGTCATCAATGCTTTTTTAGAACTAAATTCTGAAATTTCATCTATAATTAGTCATTCTATTGGTGGATTTGCTACAACCTATTTTTTAGATCAATATAAAGAACATACGATTGAAAAAGTAGTAATTATGGGTGCGCCAGGCGAAGCTTCAGATTTTTTCGAATTTTATAAAGAAACTTTAGGATTAACGACGAAATCTCTTAATTTAATTATTGATGAATTTCAAACTCAATTAGGAAAAGCACCAAGTTATTTTTCGAGTGCTAGATTTGCGGAAAGTATTGCCATTCCAGCTTTAATCGTTCATGATAAAAATGATTTAGCTACGAATTATAACTATTCAATCCGATTAAATAAACATTGGACAAACAGTCAATTAATTTTAACGGAAGGTTTAGGACACGATTTAAAAAGCAAGGATTTAATTAAAAATGTAACTGATTTTATTAAGAACTAAAATGTGATAGTTTAGTGTTGAATCAAATTTGGCTTCAAATAAATTAGTTTATTAACTATTTCTTTGTTTGCCACGAATTGGCGAATTTTTAAAAATTAAAAGTTTCGAATTAATTCGAATTTTCATCTTCGATGAAATAAGTTTATTCACATTTCGAAAATAAAATTCGTGAATTCGTGGCAAAAAAATGCTATTCATAAATTTCACCAGAACTATGATCCTGTTTAGCACCGGTTACACTTGCTAAAACATTAATTTCATTTCGTAATTTTAAAACACCAAGTAAGGCAAAAATTAAAGCTTCTTTAAATTTTATGGTTTTTTCGTCAGGAATTATGATTTCAATAGTTGGTAAATGTGCTTTCATTCTGCCAATTAAAAAATCGTTATAAACTCCACCACCAGAAACTAACAATTTTCCTGATTTGGCTGTTAGAATTTTCCCGATTTGAAAAGCAATGTGTTCCGTGAATGTTCGCATTTTGTCTTCGGTTGAAATGCTGTAACTTTCTAAAATAGGTAAAACTGTTTCTTTTACGAATTCGAA
Organism: Flavobacterium facile; assembly: GCF_036321945.1. Classification (NCBI taxonomy): domain Bacteria; kingdom Pseudomonadati; phylum Bacteroidota; class Flavobacteriia; order Flavobacteriales; family Flavobacteriaceae; genus Flavobacterium; species Flavobacterium facile. The sequence goes on along the minus strand of NZ_JAZAYT010000024.1, from coordinate 49,749 downwards.
TCCTAAAGATTTTGGAAACGATTTGTTGTAAAATTCTAGTTGATTTAATTCGTATAATAATTCCGAATTCAATTTTCCTGAAGCAGAAATTTTACCTTTATCGTCATATTCTAATCCAAAAGTATTCGCATAAAAATTCAAAACGGTATTCACTGGTGAAATGTCAAACGCAATTCGTTGGTTGTTTTCTTCAAAAGAAATATTAGAAAATCCGCCTAAATTCAAACAATAATCAAATTCAGAAAATAAAATTTTATCACCAATTGGCACTAAAGGCGCGCCTTGACCACCTAAATTGACATCTTGAACTCGGAAATCGCACACTATTTTTTGTTGAACGATTTTTGCGATTTCTTGTAAATTCCCAATTTGAAGTGTGAATCCATTTTGCGGTTGATGTAAAATCGTATGTCCGTGTGAACAAACCGCATCAATATTTGAAATGTTATTTTTGGTAATGAAGTCAGAAATAATGTTTCCAAGTAAATTGGTATATTCAATATTTAAATCTGAAAGTTCATTTGTGCTGAAATTAATTCCGTTTTTTAGTTTAGAAATGATTTCATTAGTATAGGAAATAGTATCACATTCGTAAATTTCATACGACCATTTATTGTGATTTATTTCAAATTTTATATGAGCCAAATCCACTCCATCTAATGAAGTGCCCGACATTACTCCGATAACGTTATAGTTCTGCTTAAACATGGGTTAAAAATACAATTTCTTATTGAAAATTTCATATAAAATAACTACATTTGAACGAAATTTTTCAGATATATTCAATTAACCTATAGTAAAATAATGGATTTTAAATTAAACGAAGAGCAATTAATGATTCAACAAGCGGCAAGAGATTTCGCTGTTACAGAATTATTACCTGGTGTTATAGAAAGAGATGAACATTCAAAGTTTCCGACTGAACAAGTTAAGAAAATGGGAGAACTTGGTTTCTTAGGAATGATGGTTGATCCTAAATATGGTGGAGCTGGTTTAGATAGTATTTCATATGTTTTAGCAATGGAAGAAATTGCTAAAGTTGATGCTTCTGCCGCTGTTATCATGTCTGTAAATAACTCATTAGTTTGTGCAGGTTTAGAAAAATATGGTTCAGAAGAACAAAAAATTAAATATTTAACACCGTTAGCTAAAGGTGATGTAATTGGAGCATTCTGTTTATCTGAGCCAGAAGCAGGTTCTGATGCTACTTCGCAAAGAACTACAGCTATTGATATGGGTGACCATTATTTAGTAAACGGAACAAAAAACTGGATTACAAATGGTGGAACAGCTTCTACTTATTTAGTAATTGCTCAAACTGACGCTTCTAAAGGACATAAAGGAATTAACGTTCTTATTATGGAAAAAGGAATGGAAGGTTTTGATATTGGACCGAAAGAAAAGAAAATGGGAATTAGAGGTTCTGATACGCATACTTTATTATTCAATAATGTAAAAGTTCCTAAAGAAAATAGAATTGGTGCAGACGGTTTTGGGTTTTCATTTGCGATGTCAACTTTAAACGGAGGAAGAATTGGAATTGCTTCTCAAGCTTTAGGTATTGCTCAAGGTGCTTATGAATTGGCTTTGAAATATGCTCAAGAACGTGTAGCTTTTGGTAAACCAATTTTCCAACATCAAGCGATTGCTTTTAAATTAGCTGACATGCACGTAAAAACTACGGCTGCAAGATTGTTAATTCACAAAGCGGCGGCTGAAAAAGATTTAGGTGAAGATATTGCACATTCAGGTGCGATGGCTAAATTATATGCTTCTGAAATTGCTTTAGAAGTGGCTAATGAAGCGGTTCAAATTCACGGTGGAAATGGTTATGTAAGTGAATACCATGTGGAAAGAATGATGCGTGATTCAAAGATTACTCAAATTTATGAAGGAACATCTGAAATTCAAAGAATTGTGATTTCAAGAGGATTAGTAAAATAATTTATTTCAATTATAAATATATAAAAGCCCGATTTTTAAGTCGGGCTTTTTTGTGTCTCAATTTTTTTACTACTTAGGTTGTTTTTTTGTTTAGTATTCTAGTATTCAAAATTGCAGAAAACTTGTTTAATCCATCACAAATAATTAAAATAAATTATATATTTGTTCGACAGCTAGTTTGTTGTTAATTAATAGTTTTATAAATTTAATTATATATATAATGAAAACAAAAAATATTCTTTTTAAAATTCTTATACTTTTCTTTGGTTTCTTGCAAAATGTAAAAGCTCAAGACGCTAAAGATGACACTCCAAAGTGGATAAAAATGATGAACGATCCAAATGTGAATTATTTCGAAGCCGTATCTACTTTTAATGAATATTGGAAAAATAAAGAAAAACCTGTTGTTGAAGATGAGGTTTTTGCTGCAAAGAACTCTAAAATAAGGGAAAATAAAGAAAAAGAAGCGATACTTTACAGTTTTGAATATAAGAAATTTCTTTTATGGCAGAAAAAAAACTTAGCTTATGTAAAAAGCGATGGAACACTTTTAACTCAAGATGAGAAATTAGAAATTTGGGAAAAAGAGAAAAAAGCTAGAAATTAAAAATTAAAAAAAATGTTACTACATCTAAGAAAAGTACTTCTATTATCAATAATTTTTTTTACAAAATTTGTGTTTGCTCAAAATACAAGTGGAAACTGGACAATTAAAGGACCAGTTTTATTTCCAACAGACATCTCTGGACAAATAAACGGAATTGGTAGAGTTAGTCAAATAAAATTTCATCCCACAGATAATCAAAAAATATATGCAATTAGTGCTTCTGGTGGTTTATGGATAAGTAGTGATGCTGGTTCGAATTGGATTAAGACATCTACTGATTTTCAGATTCCCCAAGGAAGTTGTTCTGCAATTTGTGTAGATCCTACTAATGATAATATACTTTATTTATCTACAGGAGATGCTAATTATTATTCTGATGAATATGGGATTTATAAAAGTAGTAATGGAGGGGTAACATGGTCTATTTCAAATTCAGGAATTAGTAATCGTATGGCGCTTGAAATTCTTGTTTCTCCAAATAATAATAATACCATATTAGCTGCAACAACTGATGGAATATGGAAAAGCACTGATGCTGGTGCTACTTGGACTGTTAAAAAAAGTGGAGGTGCCTTTAAAGATATGGAATATAAACCAGGTTCAACAACAATAATTTATGCTGTTAACGATAACCAATTTTGGAGAAGTACTAATGATGGAGAAACTTGGTCGCAAATTGCATCTGTAAATCCTGTTCCTGGAAATGGAGGAAGAATCACTACTTCGGCTTCTAATAGTTCTGTTGTATATGTTGGTTTTGTGGGAAGTAATAATGATTCTGCGACAACATCAAAAGGAGGAATTATATATCAATCTACAGACTCAGGAGTAACTTTTACATTAAGAAAAGGAAATAGCCAACCCAACCTAAATGGTTATGAACCAACTGAAAACGGACAAGGTAACTATAACTGGGATATTTTTGCAGATAGAATTAATGCAAATATAGTATATGCAGTAGGTCATGTAGTTTGGAAAAGTACGGATGCAGGAGTTACATGGTCGAAACTGACTAACTGGTATGAAAATTGTCATACAGATATGCATCAAATAATAAGTTCTCCTTACGATAATACTAAGTTATATAATATTAATGATGGAGGTATTTTTTCAAGTACAGATGGAGGAAATAATTGGGTACAGAGTTGTAACGGTTTAAGTGCAACTGAAATTTATCATATGGGGCATAGTAAATTATCTCGAAATATTGTTACTGTAGGTACACAAGATAATGGGGAAATTTATTTAAATAACAATGCATGGTTTTGTAATCGTGGAGGAGATTGGGGATCTAAAGTGACATTTGATTACTCTAATCCAAATATTGCATATTACCACGAAGATGCAACAAAAAAAGATCTTGTTCTAAATGATCCTGAGTCTTCATATGGAATCACATCTCCAAGTAATAATGATAATTATGTTTTTACAGATCAGAATACTAGTTTTGGATTAGTAAGTCAAGGAGTTGAACTTAAAAAAACCATTAATCTTCTTACCGCTTCTCCTACTTGGACTACTGTAAAAATATTTACAGGAACAATAAAAAGTGTTGCAGTGTCTCCAACAAATATAAATGAAATATACGTTGTTCTTGATAATGGTCAAGTTCATTATACTTCAAATGGAAATACTTTTGCGCAAGTTTCTACAGCACCTTCTGAAACAGATGTTTACAGTACAATAGTTGTTAATAAAAACAATACTAATATTATTTATTTAACGTGTGGGAATAGAGTATATCGTTCTATTAATAAGGCTGTCAACTGGTCAGATATTTCAGGAACGCTCTCAAGTAGTAATATTCTCAATTTAATTCATGATCCATATAAATCAGATGAAAGTTTTTATTTAACAACTCCATTTGGTGTGTATTACAGAAATAATACAATTACTGATTGGGTAAGTTTTTCTACAGGATTGCCGGTTATTGCAAGGATTACTGATTTGTTTGGTTATTTTGATGGGACAAGTAATAGTGTAATAAGAGTTTCTTTTTATGGAAGAGGTGTTTGGGAAAGTGATTTGTATAATGTTTTTCTTTCAACAGATGAATATGTAAATAGTGTTGGAACAATTAGTGTTTATCCAAATCCAAGTACAGATATTATTACAGTTAATGTAACACAACCAGAACTTATAGATACAAAAGCAGTATTATTTGATACTACGGGTAAACAGATAAAAGAAATATCAATTAAAGAGCCGATAACATTACTAGATTTTTCAGGTTATGCTAAAGGAATATACTTGTTGAAGTTTAAAAATAATACAATAAAGAAGATCATAGTAAAATAATTTTACTGATTTTCAATATTATAAAAAAAGAGCAACCGATATTTGGTTGCTCTTTTTTTATAATAAATCTAAAGTTCTTTCTAAACTCATGCCACGTGAGCCTTTTATAAGTAAGAAACTATTTTCTGTTTTGTGATTTGGAAATACAGATTGGAAAGATTCAAAAGTTTCATAAAAGTTCATATTTGGGTTTGAATTTTTATGTGCAAATAAATCCTTTCCAATAAAATGGAAAGTAGTGTCTTCTTGATTGAAACAAAACTCAATTAGTTTTTTATGTTCGTCTGAGCTTTCAATTCCTAATTCAAACATATCTCCTAAAATAGCAACTTTATTTTTTTCTTCTAGCTGAAAGAAGTTTGTTAATGCTGCGTTCATACTACTTGGATTCGCATTATAAGCATCTAAAATTATTTTGTTCGAATTCTTTTCTAATAATTGTGATCGATTGTTATTAGGAATATAGTTTTCTAAACCAAATTTAATCTTATCATTTGTTACGCCAAAATGTTTTCCAATTGTGATGGCAGCATTAATGTTGTTGGCATTGTATAAGCCAATTAAATGAGATTGAATTGTAGTGTTTTCAAATTCAATTTTCACCATCGGATTTGTTTCTATTTTTGTAATGTTTAAAAAATTTGCAGTATTGTTTATGCCAAAAGTGATTCGATTGATAGTTGCTGTTTTTTCGTTTTGTATTGTATCGTCCGAATTTACAAAAGCTGTTTTGTGGTGTGTAGCTAAAAATTCGTACAATTCACTTTTCCCTTTAATTACACCTTCCGTTCCGCCGAATCCTTCTAAGTGTGCTTTTCCGAAATTGGTAATGTAACCGAAATCAGGTTGGCAGATTCCGCATAGCATTTCAATTTCTTTTTGATGATTGGCACCCATTTCTACAATACCAATTTCAGTTGTAGTATCAAAAGAAAGTAAAGTTAAAGGAACGCCAATATGGTTGTTTAAGTTGCCAATTGTTGCTTTAGTTTTGAATTTCTGAGATAAAACAGCGTTAATTAATTCTTTAGTTGTTGTTTTTCCGTTACTTCCGGTTAAACCAATTATGGTAATGTTTAATTGATTTCTGTGATAGTTTGCTAACTGTTGTAAGGCGGTTAAAGAATTTTCAACTAAAATAAAACGTTCGTCAATTTTGTATTCAGCTTCATCAATGATGGCATATTTTGCTCCGCTTTCTAATGCACTTAAAGCGAATTTGTTTCCATTAAAGTTATCGCCTTTAAGAGCTACAAATAAGTTATCTGTGTTGATTTTTCTGTTGTCAGTTGCAATACCAGTTGTTTGCAAAAAGTAATTGTGAATTGTTGCTGTTTCCATAGTGCTAAAATAAAAAAAGCCCTTTAAAATTAAAGGGCTTTTTTAAAATATTTTAAAGAATTATTATCCTTTTACGTTTCCTCTTGGAGTTTTCTTGTTAGATTTAGGTCCAACTTTCGACATTGCACATCTAAATCCGATGTAGTCAGTTGCCATATCTTGTGGGAAATATCTTCTTGAAGCTGGATCTAACCAATATGCTCTATCTCTCCATGAACCACCTTTGTAAACTCTTACATTGTCATCAACTAAAGTAGTTCTGTTGTCAGCCTTGTCAAATTGTTTAACTTGGTTTCCAGCGCTATCTACAGAGATTTTATGTAATGGAGCTTTGTACATTCTTTTGTTAGGGTCATCTGCTTTTTCTTTTTCTTCTTCAGAAGATCCAAAGTCAAAGTATTTTGTAGATTGTCTGTCTCCATCTCTGTAATTCTTATTGTCAGAAGTTGAGAAGTTTTGTCTTAAATATGTTTCGTTGTCATCAACTGGAATTTGAGCGATAGAACCAGGGAAGTTTCTAGCCATTACTTTTCCGTTACTTAAAGTGTCATATTTAATGTTGTCAACAGTAACCATTTCTACAGTTCCGTCTTCACCAATTTTGTTTTTAGTATAAACGTTACCTCTAAAGTAGTTGAAATCATTTCCTTCATCATCAATAATAGGTCTGTAAACGTCTTGTACCCATTCCGCAACATTTCCACCCATATCGTATAATCCGAAATCATTTGGAGGATAAGCTTTTACATAGTTTGTAATATCAGCACCGTCATCAGACCATCCTGCTATTCCGCCATAATCTCCTTTTCCTTGCTTGAAGTTGGCTAATTGGTCACCTCTATATTGTCTTTTACCTGAACGAGTATATTGACCTTTCCAAGGGTATTTCTTTTGACCTTTGTAAATGTTGTATTCTCTGTTTCCTACTAAAGCTAATGCAGCATATTCCCATTCCGCTTCAGTTGGTAATCTGTATTCTGGTAAAATTAAACCAGAACTTCTTTGAGCATATACGTTTTTAGCTTCTGAAGAACCTTCAGTAGCACCGTCTTTTCCTGTTCTTCTTCCACTGCTTTTTGAACCCATTGGTTTCTTTAAAACAATTTCTTGGTTACCAGCAAAAGTTTTTGAAGGTGAATTAATGTAAGATTCTGTATCGAAATTAGATTCTGCAGTTACATCAGCACTAATTTTATTTCCTTTTTTAAGGTAACCTTCTTTTTCAAGAATATTTTCGTTCACACGATTTGTTCTCCATTCACAAAATTCAGTTGCTTGAATCCAGTTAACTCCAACTACTGGGTAGTTAGCATAAGCGGGGTGTCTTAAGTAGTTGTTTGTCATCGTTTCGTTGTAACCTAAACGATTTCTCCATACTAAAGTATCTGGAATAGTTCCGTTATAAATGTGTTTGTAATTGTCTTCTGTTGGAGGATAAACAGATTTAACCCAGAATAAATATTCTGCATACATCATGTTGGTAACCTCAGTTTCATCCATGAAGAAAGATTGAACGTGTTGCTTTGTTGGACTATTATTCCAATCATGCATAACATCGTCTTCAACTTTACCCATTGTAAACGCACCACCTTCAATAGAAGTCATTCCAGGAGGAGTTTCTTGCTTTTTGAATTTTGTGTTATACTGGAAACCACCTTTTTTGTCGTTGATTTGCCATCCAGTTGCGCTAGAACCACCTTTTGTGCTTCCTTTTTTGCTACAGCTGGTAAAACCTATTGTTATAGACAACGCTAATAACAATTTTAAAGTCATAATTTTAGTAACTTTCATACTTTTGTAGGTAATAATTTAAGTGCCGCAAGATAGTAATAAACGATTAATATGCAACAAAAAAATAAAAAAAAATTAAACATTATGTAAACTCGATTAATTACTAACGGATTAACGTGTTAAATATTGTATAATTTTATTTAAAAATTTAATATTAACAATATTTTAGTTTATTTTGCGTTACTATGATAATGAAAAAGATTTTTTTAATACTGTTGTTTTCTTCATTTTTGACATTTGCTCAAAATTCGAAGGATTTTTCTCTTGTTTGGGCAAATAATTCCTCATTTGTTATAGGTGATTTAAAATATAATTTGCCGCAATTTGAATCTAGAAATTTTGAATTTGATGATTCAAAAAAAACCATAAGATATTCTAATGTTATTTATGTTGACGGATTAGTTTCTGATGCAGATGCATTTCTTACTAATGTTATTTATGAAACAATCGATGTTACACTTTTAGGAGTTTTAGATGTTTCAAATATTTCTACTAAATTAGACTTTAAATCATTTTCATCTTTTGCAAGAGATAAAGCTTTGTTGTCATTTAGTTTTAATCCAATAATTAAGGATGGTAATGGTTTTAAAAGAGTTAAATCTTTTACACTCGAATATACGAGTTCTAATTCTAATAGATCTATTAATACGGTAAACGCTATTCAGAATTCTGTTTTATCAAATGGGAGTTGGAACAAATTTTATGTAGAAAAATCTGGAGTTTATAAGTTAAGTAAAGGTTTTCTTCAAAGCATAGGAGTAAACGTTGGTGTTGATCCAAGGAATATTAAAATTTATGGAAATGGAGGTAGAATGTTGCCTTTATTAAATAGTATTCCATATCCAAATGATTTAGAAGAAAATGCCATTCAGTTTTTAGGTGAAGATGATGGTGTTTTTAATGATGCTGATTTTATTTTATTTTATGCAGAAGGTGTTGATACTTGGAATGAAGAAAGTTTAACTCATGTGAATCAATTTGTGGATAGGTCTTATTATTATGTAACAACATCTGGTGGTTCTGGAAAAAGAATTCAAGCATATATTGAACCAACTGCAGTTCCAAATTTATTACTATCTAATTATGATGGTTATCAATTTCATGAATTAGATTTAGTTAATGCGGGTAAAATCGGAAGAAGATGGTTTGGCGAAAGTTTTAATGTAGAAGAGAGTCAAAATTTTAATTTTACCCTTCCTAATTATGTTGCAGGTTCAGCTGTTAATTTTTTTGGTGATTTTGCTGCCGTTTCATTTATTACAACGTCTTTTAAGGTAAAAGCTAATAATGTTGAGATTGGGAATGTATTAATAAATGCCGCTTCGGGTTCTTCTTTAGGTTTTGAAAATATTTTAAATACAAGTTTTACGCCCGCTAATAATTCTATATCAATTAATATAGAGTACAATAATAATGGTATTCCTTCCTCAAAAGGGTATTTAGATTATATTACTTTAAAGTATAATGCGGAATTAAAAGGTTACGGCAAACAGTTTTTGTTTTCTAATAATTTAGTCAAAACAAATATTGGTGTTGGACAGTTTTCTATTTCTAATGCTACAAATATTAATGCGGTTTGGGAAATCACGGATATTTATAATATTACTAAATTGGATAATACCTCTAGTAGTATTCAATTTAAATTGCCTTTAGGACAAAGTCGAAAATTTATAGCTGTAGATTTTTCAGATACATATTCTCCTTTAAGAGACGCAGATACTAATGTTGCGAATCAAAATTTAAAAGGAACAATTTTTAAAAATAATCAAGGTGTTTTTCAAGATATCGATTATTTAATTGTTACGCCTACCTATTTAGTGGCTCAAGCAGAAAGTTTGGCTAATTTTCATAGAAATAATTCTAATATGAATGTTAAGGTTGTGACTTTACCAGCTATTTACAACGAATTTGGTGGAGGTAAACAAGATGTAGCAGCAATCAGAAATTTTGTAAAATACGTTTATAGTAATGCTTCAAGTACTGCAAATAGAGTAAAATATTTAAATTTATTTGGAGATGCTTCTTATGATTTTAAAGACAGAATTAGAAACAATACTAATGTTGTTCCAATTTTTCATGGGTTTTATCCTTCGCAATCTTTAAATCCTAATAATAGTAGTAATTTTTCATTATTCGCTTCATTTATGTCGGATGATTTTTTTACACTTATGGATAATAATGAAGGTGATTTGCAAGCTTCGGCTGATTTAATGGATTTAGCCGTTGGAAGAATGATCGTAAATAACAACGTTCAGGCAGCAGAAATGGTAAATAAAGTGTATGAATATTACGATGAAAAATCATATAAAAGATGGCGAAATAATTTAGTGTATTATGCGGATGATCCGAATCCGTTTTTATCTGGAGACTGGTTTCTACAAAAAGATTTAAATGAATTAGCAGATCAAGTTACTGCTGCAAATCCATTCTTCAATACCAATAAAATTTTTACAGATGCCTATACTCAACAAGTTAATGCTGGTGGCCCTAGATATCCACAAGCTAAAAAAGCTTTTATTGATGCTATTGAGTTAGGGGCTTTGGTTTTAAACTATTACGGGCATGGTAATGAAGAAAGTTTTGCTGTAGAGCGTATTTTTGAAAAAGCCGATGCACAAGTGCTGAATAATAGATATAAATATCCTTTGTTTATTACAATTACTTGTGAATTTACTCGTTTTGACGATCCGAATCGTCCAACTGGTGGTGAATATATGTATTGGAATAAAGCGGGTGGTGCTATTTCCTTATTAGCGACAACCAGACAAATTGGTCAATCTTTAGGTATTCAGTTAAACGAAGAAATTTATGCCAATTTATTTACCATGGAAAATAATTCTTATTTATCTATCGCCGAGAGTTTAAGACGTTCTAAAATTGCTGTCGGAGGTTCAAATAAAAGGGTGGTTTTTTATGTTGGTGATCCAGCACTGAAATTAGCAATACCTAGACCAAAAGTGGTTCTTACAAAAGTTAATGGTGAAGATATTAATGCTACAACGCTTTCTTTGCAAGCTTTGTCTTTAGCAACATTAACTGGAGAAGTTTTAGATGAAAATAATGTTTTGATTGCTAATTATAATGGTGATTTAGCCGTTCAAGTTTATGATAAAAATTTGAACAGACTAACTTTAGATAATGATAACGTTTCGTTACCGCCATATAATCAACCAAAATTAAATTTTGTCACTTTAGGTGAAGTGATTTACAGAGGAAATGCTTCAGTTGTTAACGGTAAATTCGAATTCAGTTTCATCGTGCCACAAGATATTCAAATCCCTGTAGGTAATGCAAGAGTAAGTTTTTACGCTAAAAGAGATAATTCAATTTTACAAGATCAAACAGGATATAATACCCAAATTAAAGTTGGTGGAGTAAATTTTGCCGCACCCACTGATACGACGCCGCCAAAATTAAAATTGTACATGAATGACACCAATTTTGTAAGCGGTGGAATTACAAATGAATCGCCAATATTTTTAGCCTTTTTAGAGGATGAAAATGGTATCAATACGGCAAGCGGAATTGGACATGATATTGTAGCTGTTTTAGATGGTGATGAAAATAATCCTTATATTTTAAATGATTATTACGAAACAGAAACGGATAATTACAAAAAAGGAAAAGTTACTTATCCATATAGAGATTTAGCGCCAGGGCTTCATACAATTTTATTCAAAGCTTGGGATGTTTACAATAATTTAATTACTTCAGAAATTCAGTTTATTGTTATTGGTAATGGCGATTTAGAACTGAAAAATGTATTAAATTATCCTAATCCATTTGTGAGTTACACGGAGTTTTGGTTCAATCATAACCGACCATTTGAACCTTTAGAGGTACAAGTGCAAATTTTAACAATTACAGGAAAATTAGTAAAGACAATTAATCAAACAATTGTGAATGAGGGCTTTAATTCTAGAGATATAAAATGGGATGGAAAAGATGATTTCGGTGACCGAATTGGAAAAGGTGTTTACGTTTATAAACTAACGGTAAAATCATCAACAACAGGTAAAAAAACAGAAAAAATAGAAAAACTTGTTATCCTATAAAAAAAATGTATATTTGTCGGCTTGCTTTAAAAAAAACATATTGAAACAAAATTACATCTGAAATAAATAGTATTAACCAAAACAAACAGATGAAAAATCTAATTAAATTTTTACCAATTATTTTAATTGCTCAGTTTACAAATGCGCAAGATAGAGTAATTACTACTGGAGTTCCATTTTTATTAATTGCCGCTGATGCACGTTCTGCAGGTATGGCAGATATGGGTGTAGCAACTTCAGCTGATGCTTATTCGCAACAATACAATCCTTCTAAATACGCTTTTTCAAAACAAAAGCAAGGTTTTTCTATGAGTTATACGCCTTACTTAACAAGTATTGCTAACGATATTTCATTAGGACAAATTACTTATTTTAACAAGATTAACGACAGAAGTGCTTTTGCAGGAAGTTTGCGTTATTTTGGTTTAGGAGATATTGAATTAAGAGAAACGGGTGATCCAAATGAAGTGGCTGTAATTGCAAGTCCAAATGAATTAGCTATAGATGGTTCTTATTCCTTAAAATTGAGCCCTGAATTTGCTATGGGTATTGCTGGGCGTTATATCCGTTCTAATCTAAAAATCGCAAATGCGAATACAGATGCTAAACCAGCTTCTACTTTTGCGGTAGATATCTCTGGTTTGTATCAATCTGAAGAAGAAGCTTACGATAGTTTTAATGGAAGATGGAGAGCAGGTTTTAACTTTCAAAATTTAGGACCAAAAATTTCTTACGATAATGATCAACTAAATGAAAACTTTATTCCTGCAAACATGAGGTTAGGAGGAAGTTTTGATTTTATTTTTGACGATTATAATAAAGTGAGTCTTATTGGTGAAGTAACAAAGTTATTAGTGCCAACACCTCAAATTCCTGTTCCTGTAGATTTAAATAATGATGGTGATACTACAGATCCTAACGAAGTAACTGCTGCAAGAGATACGAATAACGAAAACTATAGAAAAATAAGTTGGACAAGCGGGATTTTCAAATCTTTTGGAGATGCACCTGATGGTTTTTCTGAAGAATTAAAAGAGTTTACATGGGCTTTAGGTGCAGAATATTGGTACCAAGATTCATTTGCTTTAAGAACAGGTTACTTTAATGAAAGTGTAGAAAAAGGTGCCAGAAAGTATTTAACTTTAGGCGCAGGTTTCAAATATAATATTGTTAAAATTGATGTTTCCTATTTGTTCTCCGCTTCAAAAGTAAGAAACCCATTAGAAAACACATTGCGTTTTTCTCTAACATTTAATTTCGGTGACGAATACGATGATAATTAATAAAACATAAAATAAACTTTAATCCAAATTCAATTTTTTTTGAATTTGGATTTTTTTTCCTAAAAAATTAAAATAATATAGAACGAAATATGAAGGAAATTCAAATAGAAACTAAATTGTCAGTTTTCGAGTCTTTCGAAGAATTATCACAATCTGAAAAAGAATTCATGAACCAAGCTATTGAAATAAGAAAGAATGCCTATGCGCCTTATTCAAAATTTCTAGTTGGAGCAGCAATAGTTTTAGATAATGGAGTGGTTTTACAAGGTTCAAATCAAGAAAATGCGGCTTATCCGTCTGGTCTTTGTGCAGAACGAGTAGTGATTTTTTATGCAGGTGCAAATTATCCAAATAATAAAATTGTGAAATTATTTATTTCGGCAACGCCTTCAGATAGAGATTCGGAAAATCCAATTCCGCCTTGTGGTTCTTGTCGACAATCTATTGCAGAATATGAAATCAAACAAGATTTACCTATCGAAATTTATTTTATGGGAGCAAAAGGAGCAATATATAAATCGGATTCTTTGAAAAATTTATTGCCATTCATGTTCGATAAAAGTAACCTATAACGATTTCGTTAGCAAAAAATAAATTAAATCGATTAATTTCTAAATTTAAACAGCAATTAATTTTTAGAATAAAATAGGTTGTAGTATTTTTGTGGTTCGTAAAAAATAAAAACAAATAAATTCATAAATAACATATGAAACCAATTACAAAAGAAGTATATCTAAAATGGTATGAAGAAATGCAGTTTTGGAGAAAATTTGAAGACAAATTAGCTGCGTTATATATACAACAAAAAGTAAGAGGATTTCTTCATTTATATAATGGACAAGAAGCTGTATTAGCAGGTGCATTACATGCTATGGAGTTAGGCGGAAAAGATAAAATGATTACAGCTTATAGAAATCACGTACAACCAATTGGTATGGGCGTGGATCCAAAAGCAGTAATGGCAGAATTATTAGGTAAAGTTACTGGTACTTCTAAAGGTATGGGTGGTTCAATGCATATTTTCTCTAAAGAGCATGGTTTTTATGGAGGTCACGGTATTGTTGGAGCACAAATTCCTGTTGGTGCTGGTATGGCTTTCGCCGATAAATATTTTGAAACTGGCGGAGTTACATTAACTTATTTTGGAGATGGTGCGGCACGTCAAGGTTCCTTACACGAAGCTTTCAATATGGCTATGTTATGGAAATTACCAGTCGTATTTATTTGTGAAAACAACGGATATGCGATGGGAACTTCTGTTGAAAGAACTGCCAATCATACAGATATTTGGAAATTAGGTTTAGGGTATGAAATGCCTTGTGGACCAGTTGACGGAATGAATCCAGTAAAAGTGGCTGAAGCAATGCATGAAGCAATGGAAAGAGCTCGTCGTGGAGACGGACCAACTTTCTTAGAAATGAAAACGTACAGATATAGAGGTCACTCTATGTCAGATGCACAACATTACAGAACGAAAGATGAAGTGGAAGAATACAGAAAAATCGACCCAATTACTCAAGTTTTAGATATCATCAAAGAAAACAATTACGCTACTGAAGCTGAAGTTGAAGCAATAGATCAAAGGGTAAATGATTTAGTAGCTGAATGTGAAAAATTCGCTGAAGAATCTCCATTCCCTGAAGCACAACAATTATATGATGTGGTTTACGAACAAGAAAATTATCCATTTATTCCTCACAGACTATAAATTATGGCAACAGTAATTACAATGCCCCGTTTAAGTGATACCATGACAGAAGGAGTGGTAGCAACTTGGTTGAAAAAAGTGGGTGATACAATAAAAACAGGTGAAATTTTAGCTGAAATCGAAACAGATAAAGCGACAATGGAATTCGAATCTTTCTATGATGGGGTTTTATTACACATCGGAATTCAAGAAGGAGAATCGGCACCAGTTGATTCCTTATTAGCCATTGTCGGAAAACAAGGTGAAGATATTTCTGCCTTATTAGCAGGTGGTGCTCCAAAAGCAGAAGCAACTCCAGTTACTGAAGTAAAATCGGATGCTCCAATTGCAACTTCAGCTAAAACTGAAATTCCAGCAGGAGTAAAAGTAATAACTATGCCTCGTTTGTCTGATACGATGACAACAGGAACAGTAGCTACTTGGTTAAAAAAAGTAGGTGATACCGTTAAAGAAGGAGATATTTTAGCAGAAATCGAAACAGATAAAGCTACAATGGAATTCGAATCTTTTAATGCAGGTACTTTATTATATATTGGTGTTGAAGAAGGTGGAACTGCTCCAGTTGATACTATTTTAGCCATTTTAGGACCAGCAGGTACTGATGTTTCTGCAATTGCTGCAAATTATGCAGTTGATGGAACTGCTGAAGCTCCGAAAGCTGAAGAAGTTAAAGCATCAACGCAAACTGAAGTAACTTCAAACACCCAACTTCCAACAAACTCAAATGATAGAATTTTCGCCTCACCATTAGCTAAAAAAATAGCTTCTGATAAAGGAATCAACTTATCTCAAGTGAAAGGTTCTGGTGAAAACGGAAGAATTACAAAATCAGATGTAGAAAACTTTACTCCATCTACAGTTAGCGCTCCGGCTCAAGCAGTTGTTGAAGCTAAAGAAACTCCAGTTGCAGCAAAAGTATTTGTTCCAAACGGAGAAAAATTTACTGAAGAAATTAAGAATTCGCAAATGCGAAAAATTATAGCGAAACGTTTAGCAGAATCATTATTTACAGCACCACATTACAATTTAGTAATTGAGGTTGCTATGGATGAAGCGATGAAATCTAGAGTTGTAATTAATACAGTTCCTGATACTAAAGTTTCCTTTAATGATATGGTGATTAAAGCATCAGCAATGGCATTAAAAAAACATCCAAAAATTAATTCACAATGGAGAGAGGATTCAATTCTTATCAATCATCACGTTAATATTGGTGTGGCTGTCGCTGTGGAAGACGGATTAGTAGTTCCTGTTTTAAACTTTACAGACCAAATGAGTTTGTCTCAAATTGGTGCTGGAGTTCGTGATTTAGCAGGTAGAGCGAAATCTAAAAAATTATTACCAACAGAAATGGAAGGTAGTACTTTCACGATTTCTAACTTAGGTATGTTTGGAATTACAGAATTTAATTCAATCATAAATCAACCTAACTCTGCGATTTTATCTGTTGGAGCAATTGTTGAAAAACCAGTAGTGAAAGACGGACAAATTGTAGTAGGAAATACAATGATGCTTTCTTTAGCTTGCGATCACAGAACAATTGATGGCGCAACTGGAGCACAATTTTTACAAACATTAAAACAATTTATTGAAAATCCAGTTACAATGTTAGCATAAAATTTTCATAAAATACATAAATAAAAATCCCATCCTGTAAATACTTGATGGGATTTTTTTATTTTTACTAAAATTTAAAAATATGAACAAAATTTCACTAATTGCTTTTGGTTTTCTAATTGCATCTTGCGGACCCGCTAAAATGATTCCAACTCCTGATGCTATCGTAGAAGTTCAAGAAAATAAGTCTAACGAAGTAATTGCTTTTGCAAAAGAAGCAGATATTTCTAAAACATTAAAATATTTAACTTCTGATGAATTGGAAGGAAGAGATTCTGGAAGTAAAGGCATCGAAAAAGCATCCATTTACCTTGAAAATCTGTTAAAAGAAAACGGTATCAAACCCTATTTCAAAACCTATCGTGATACACTTTCAAATTTTGAAAAAACATCATATAATATTGTAGGTTACATTGAAGGAACGGATCCAGTTTTAAAAAATGAATTTGTAATTATTGGTGCACATTATGATCATATTGGTAAAATTTCTGCCGTAAATGGAGACGATATTGCCAATGGTGCCAACGATAACGCTGCAGGAACTACATCAGTTTCAGAAGTTGCGAAATACTTCGCGAAAGCAAAATCTAATAAAAGAAGTTTGTTGTTTGTGTTCTTTTCTGCAGAAGAAAAAGGATTACTAGGTTCTAAACATTTAGCAGCAAAATTGAAACAACAAAATATGAATTTATATTTCATGTTTAATTATGAAATGGTTGGTGTGCCAATGCAAAATAGAGATATGTTAATGTATATTACCGGTTTTGGAAAAAGTAATATGGCTGCTAAAATGAATGAATATTCTGGAGATAAATTAGTGGGTTATATTTCAGCTGAAACGAAATATATGTTATTTAGAGCGTCAGATAATTTCCCTTTTTATGACGAATTTAATGTGCCAGCCCAAACGGTTTCCACTTTCGATTTTGAGAATTTTCAATTTTACCATCAACCAGATGACGAATTCGAATTAATGAATACAGCTCATATTACAACAATCGTAAATAAAACGATTCCAGTTTTAGAAAAAATGACGAATGCCCCAACCAAAGAAATTAAGCTAAATGGAAAATAAAAATATAATTATTACAGGAACATCTCGTGGAATCGGTTACGAAATGGCGTTGCAGTTTGCCAATTCAGGTTATAATGTTTTAGCCATTTCTCGTAAAACACCTCAAACTTTAATCGATCACAAAAATATTACGTGTTTGCCAATTGATATTTCAGACGAAAATCAGTTACAACAAGTGAATGAATTTATTTCGAAAACTTGGAAAAAAGTTGATGTATTAATTCATAATGCAGGAAGTTTATTGCATAAAAATTTCACTGAAATTACTACACAAGAATTTCAAAATATCTATAAAGTAAATGTTTTTGCTGTTGCCGAATTGACTAAAATGTGTATTCCATTTATGGAAAAAGGGAGTCACGTCGTAACCATAAGTTCTATGGGCGGCATCCAAGGAAGTATGAAATTTGCAGGACTTTCAGCTTACAGTTCAAGTAAAGGTGCTGTAATTACGTTATCAGAATTATTAGCGGAAGAATACAAAGAAAACGGAATTGCTTTCAATGTTTTAGCCTTAGGGTCTGTAAATACCGAAATGTTACAAGAAGCTTTTCCAGGTTACGAAGCACCACTTTCAGCAAAAGAAATGGCCGATTATATTTATAATTTCGCCTTAACTGGAAACAAATATTATAACGGAAAAGTGTTGCAAGTGAGTTCTACAACGCCTTAAGGTTTTTTGTAAATAGATTTTTTAATGATTTCACCATTTTTTATTGTTGAAACACATATAGTATTCGGAAAATAATCTCGAACAAAATCTAGATTATTTTCTTGAATATGTTTTTCACTAAGTAAAACACAAAGAACTTCATTTTCATTAATTTTTAAAGAAAAGGAAATTGGAAAATTATAATTATTTTTAATTCTTAAATCTTTGTAGGGGAATACAATAGTTGCATCTGCGCCTAATGGAGTAAATCTTTCCTCTTCAGCATAAATATCAATAGAATGATTGTGTCTTTCAATTATTTCTAAATCAGTTTTTATTGCGGTATGATAGATAATGCTACTAATTTGACAGATTCCGCCTGCAATTTCTTCTGATATTTTTCCATTAACTAAATTTCTACCGACTTTAAAGTTTTTGTTATTGTTTGGATTGCCAATGATTTTCCAAAAGGAAAAAACTTCATTCGGATAAATTATAACTTGAGAAATTTGTCTCGATACGAAATGAAAATTATGGACTTTATTTTCATAATAACTTCCCTTTTTTATTTCTTGAACGGTTTCAAGTTTTTGATTCAAAATGATTTTTTCATTTCTCTTCTTTGAAAATTTCATATTGTAATCATTGAGAATTCTTTTGAATAATTGAATGTTTACTTTTATCTTTTTTGGGATATGTTTTTTAAAACTCATTTTTTTTGTAATTCAATTACTAGATAAGACGCATATTCTTTTAAAAATGTTTTACATAAAAACGTGTCTACTTTCAACATAAATGGTCTTAATAAAACTGGAAAACGTTGAATGGGTAAAAACAAAATTCCTTGTCTGGTTTTAATGTTCCAATTGTTTTCTGTCATTTTTTTTATTTCATCTAAACTATAATTGTTTGCACCATGCCAATTTTCGGATTTAAAATTCAATAATTTTCTTCTCTTTTCGGATGGAAAATCGAAAATTAATCGCCCATTATTAGCCAGTTTTTCATGTGTTTCTGATAAAAATCCTGTTGTTGTTTCATTGTCTAAATGCATAATTACATGAAAGCAAAAAATACAATCTAATGAATTATTTGTAAATGGAATTGAAGTAACCGTTCCTTCTAAAATTTCTTTTTCAGGGAATTTTGATTTCGAAATTTCAAGCATGTTTTGACTAAAATCTACACCATAATTTGCGAATTCTAATAATCTTCCAGTACCACAACCTAAATCTAATATTTGGTTCGAATTAATGTTTTTTAAACAATTAGATAGAAATAATCTTTCTTGCGAATCAATAAATTTACCATATGAATTTTCAAACCTATTGATGTCATAAGATGAAGCTAAATTGTTATAATATTCTTTTATTTCTAAATTCATGAAAAAACATATTAGTAGTTTGACAAAAATAGATAAATTTGTAAGAGTTCAAAATAAGTATTATTAATTTACACGCCAAAATATGAAAAATGAAAACGCCATTCAATTATTTGAAAATAAAAAGTAAGAACTGTTTGGGATGCTGAACAAGAAAAATGGTTTATTTCTGTTATTGATTTAATAGAAGTTCTAACGCTAGGAAGTATTGGAGTGTTTTAAAACTTCGTCTAAAAAAAGAAGGTAGTGAGTTGGCTACAAATTGTAGTCAACTGAAAATGCAATCCTCAGATGGTAAATTTTACAAAACGGATGTTGCTGATACAGAGCAATTATTTCGATTAATTCAATCTGTTCCATCGCCAAAAGCAGAGCCATTTAAGCTTTGGCTAGCACAAATTGTGGCAGAACGATTAGATGAAATGCAAGATCCAGAACTTTCAATTGATAGAGCTTTGGAACAATACTTACAATTAGGTTATTCTGAAAATTGGATAAATCAACGCTTAAAAAGTATTGAAATTCGAAAAGAATTAACGGGTGAATGGAAAAATAGAGGTTTAAAAGAAGGGCAACAATTTCAATTTTAACCTATATAATTTCAAAAACTTGGTCAGATAAAACAACAAAAGAATATAAAGTATTAAAAGGTTTAAAGAAAGAGAATCTTCGGGACAACATGACAAATATCGAGTTGATTTTAAATATGTTGGCAGAAGCATCAGCAAAAGATATTTCGCAAGCAGTAAATACAGAGACTTTTGAAGAAAATAAAATAGTAGCTGAACAAGGTGGAAATGTAGCTAATGTTGCTAGAAAAGAATTAGAAGCAAAAACTGGAAAAAAAGTGATAACGGAAAGTAATGCCAAATCAATATTAGGATTAAAGAATAACGATAAATAATTAATGTCAGACGTTTTACAAAAATATTTACCAGAACACGCAGTGGAACCAGTTTTCGAACTGATTAAACAAAATCAGGTGCACTTGAAAATTGTCAATGAACGAAATACACGTCATGGTGATTATCGTAGACATCCTGATGGTTTTCATCAAATTACCGTAAATGCGAATTTGAATAAATATCGTTTTTTAATGACATTAATTCACGAAATCGCACATTTGGTAGCTTTTGAAAAATACGGTAGAAACATTTTACCGCACGGAACCGAATGGAAAATTACGTTTCAACATTTAATGGTTCCATTTATTCGTCCGGAAATTTTCCCACATCAAATTTTACCTTTAATGGCAAGGCATTTTAGAAATCCGAAAGCCAGTTCTGATACAGACGCAACTTTGTCTTTAGCTTTAAAACAATTTGATGAAAGAAATACAGAGAATAATTATATCTTTGAAATTCCGTTTGGAAGCGTGTTCCGAATTAAAAACGGAAAAGTTTTTAAAAAGATTGCATTACGTGTCAAACGATACGAATGTTTAGAAGTAAGTTCAGGTAGAATGTTCTTGTTTCAACCGAATGCAGAAGTAGAAGTGATTTCAAATTAAAGCAAATTTAAAAGCTTTAAAATTCAAAATAGATGAATAAAAATTATTACGCCATATTAATGGCAGGTGGAGTGGGTTCAAGATTTTGGCCAGTGAGTACGGCTGAATATCCAAAGCAATTTCATGATATGTTAGGAACGGGTGAAACGCTAATTCAGAAAACTTTTAGTCGTTTATCGCAAATTATTCCAAAAGAAAATATTTTAATTTTAACAAACGAAAGTTATAACGATATAGTTTTAGAACAATTGCCTTCTGTAAAACAAGAACAAGTTATTTTAGAACCAGCCATGCGAAATACAGCACCTTGTATTTTGTACGCTTCTTTAAAAATTAAAAAACTAAATCCAGATGCCTTAATTTTAGTGGCGCCAAGTGACCATTGGATTGAAGACGAAATGCAATTTGCAGCCAACTTAAAACAATCATTCAATCATTGTGAAACACAAGATACTTTAATGACTTTAGGTATTTTGCCTACTTTTCCAAATACAGGTTATGGTTATATTGAGTACGATAAACTAGATTCTCGACTGATTAAAAAAGTAGTGCAATTTAGAGAAAAACCAGATTATAAAACGGCTCAAAAATTCATTCAAAGTCGAAATTTCTTGTGGAATGCAGGAATTTTTATTTGGAGTGTGAAATCAATAGTTACGGCTTTTGAAAAGTTTCAACCAGAAATGTACGAACATTTCTTAAAAGGATATGATGCCTACAATACACCTGATGAAAAAGAATTTATTGCAGAAAATTATCCGTTAGCAGAAAATATTTCCATCGATTATGCTATTTTAGAAAAAGCTCAAAATGTGTTTGTTTTGTCGGCTACTTTTGATTGGAATGATTTAGGAACTTGGGGTTCATTATACGATAAATTAGACAAAGACGAAGCAAATAACGCCATTGTTAATGCTACTGTTTATTTAGAAAATGCTACACATAACATCATCAGAACCGAAGGAAAAAAATTGGTTGTCATTGATGGTTTAAAAGATTATATAATTGTAGATAAAGAAGGTGTTTTATTCATTTATCCGAAATCTAAAGAACAAGATATTAAGAAAATTGTAGGTAAACTAAATCTATAAAAAAAAGGCTCCGAATTTTCGGAGCCTTTTTAATTTATTTTCATATTTTTTATGCTTCTTCAGTAGGAGTTTCTTCTTTGTTTCCTTTTAAGTCTTCTACTTTCGCTTCAACTGTTTCCACAACTTCAGCTATTTTTTCTTTAGCAACTGCCGCTTTTTCTTCTGTCCAATCTGTTGCTTCAGCGATTTTATCTTTTGCTGAATCTACCAATTGAGAAACTTGTTCTGGCACACCCATTTCTTCTAATTTTGCAGAAGCCGTTTCTGCTGCTTCTTCTACTTTTTCTTTTACATCAGCCACAACTTCTGTAGCTTTATCCATTGCCGAATCTGCAAATTCAGAAATATTTTCACTTGCACTTTCTGCAGTTTGTTTAGCTTTTCCAAACAAAGAGCTAAAAAAATTTGATAATCCCATAGTAAATTAATTTTTAGTTTTTTCAAAGATAAAATATTAGTAATCAATATGCAACATAAAAATTTTTGGTAATAAAAATTAATAATTTGCTAACAATTGAATAATTAATGTAAAAGCAACTTTCAAACTTTCTCAATCGTTTTCAATTTTCTATATTTGTAAAAAATCGCTATATGTTATCATTAAATGTAAAAAACGAAACATCAAGATTACGAGCAGTTGTGTTAGGGATAGCAGTAAATAACGGTCCAACACCTACAATTGAAGAAGCTTATGATCCAAAATCATTAGAACACATTAAAGCGGGTACTTATCCAATAGAAGCAGATATGGTTGCTGAAATGGAAGCGTTTAATGCAGTTTTTCAAAAATATGATGTAAAAGTATTTCGTCCTGAAATTATTAAAAATTACAATCAAATTTTCTCTCGTGATATTGGATTTGTAATCGATGATATTTTTATAAAAGCCAATATTTTGCCAGATAGAGAACGTGAATTAGACGCTATACAATATGTAATTGATCAAATTGATCCTAAAAAAGTAGTACGACCGCCAGATGAAGTGCATATTGAAGGTGGTGATGTAATGCCTTGGAACGACTATATTTTTATCGGAACTTACAAAGGTTCAGATTATAAGGATTATATTACAGCTCGTACTAATATGGAAGGTGTGCAATATATTCAAGATTTATTTCCAAATAAAAAAGTGAAAGCATTCGATTTAGTGAAATCAAAAATTGAGCCTAGAGATAATGCGCTACATTTAGATTGTTGTTTTCAACCGATTGGAACAAATAAAGGAATTGTCTACAAAAGTGGTTTCCGTGAAGAAGCCGATTATATGTTTTTAGTGAACCTTTTCGGAAAAGAAAATTTATTTCATATCGAACGTGAAGAAATGTATCATATGAATTCCAATGTTTTTTCAATTGCACCTGATGTTATTGTGTCTGAGAAAAATTTTACCAGATTAAACAATTGGTTAAGACAAAACGGATTTACAGTTGAAGAAATTCCATACGCAGAAATTTCAAAACAAGAAGGACTTTTACGTTGTTCAACTTTACCTTTAATTAGAGATTAAATAAATTTGTATCAAGTTTTACGTTGTAAAAACTGAAACCTGAAACTTTAAACAAAAAAACATGAAACAAACTACCAACACCATATTAATGATTCGTCCAGTGGCGTTTCGTATGAACGAACAAACAGCTGTGAACAACTATTATCAAAAAGTTTTAGATGATTTAACACCAGAAACGGTTAATTTCAAAGCAGTACAAGAATTTGATGCTTATGTTGAAAAACTAAAAAGCGTTGGTATTAATGTAATTGTGATTCAAGATAAAAAAGAACCAGATACACCAGATAGTATTTTTCCGAACAATTGGATTTCTTTTCACGAAACTGGTGATGTAGCTTTATATCCAATGTTTGCCGAAAACAGAAGGTTAGAAAGAAGAGAAGATATTTTAGATGTTTTAGAAGATAAAGGTTTCGAAATCACTGAAATTATGGATTATACTTCTGCAGAAGAAGATAATATTTATCTAGAAGGAACAGGAAGTTTAATTTTAGATAGAGAATTCAATAAAGCATATTGCGCCCTTTCTCCAAGAGCTGATGAAGAATTATTCATTGAGTTTTGTGAAGATTTTGACATGTCGCCAATTATTTTCGAAGCGTTCCAAACTGTTAATGGGGAAAGAAAAGCGATTTATCATACCAATGTAATGATGTGTATTGCAGAAACTTTTGCAGTAATCTGCTCAGATTGTATTGATGATAAAAAAGAACGTAAAATGGTCTTAGAAAACCTAAAAGCGGATGGAAAAGAAATTATTTTAATCACAGAAGAACAAGTAAACAATTTCGCTGGAAACATGTTGCAAGTTCGTGGTAAGGATGACAAGCGTTATTTAGTAATGAGTAATTCGGCTTACCAAAGTTTAACGAAAGCTCAAATCGATAAAATTGAAAAACACTGCGAAATTTTACACGCGAGTTTAGATATTATTGAAGCATGCGGTGGTGGAAGCGCTCGTTGCATGATGGCTGAGGTTTTCTTACCGAAAGTAGAATAACAAATAAAAGGATAAAAAATCCCGATTTCAAATAAGAAATCGGGATTTTTTATTTAGATGTGGTTTTAAACTTGTTTATATTTTTTATCATCCCATCGAAAATAAAATAATGAAACGGTAACATAGCATACCAATATAATCTACCCCAAATACCGTGTGGTCGGAATGTTGCCGTTTGATGTAAGGTGTTGGTTTTGTCAATTCTAAATTCTAGCCAAGCTTCACCGGGAACTTTCATTTCGGCAAATAGTAACAAACGTTTATTTTCTTTATCGGCTAATAAAACACGCCAAAAATCTAAAGCATCTCCATTGTCTAATTGTGAGGGATGAGTTCTTCCTCTACGAATGCCAATTCCTCCAAAGGCTTTATCAAGAATTCCACGTAAATTCCAAATCCAAGTCGCATAATACCAACCTCGATGACCACCAATAGACCAAATGTTTTCTATTGTGTTTTCTACATTGGTGATTTTGATTCTTTTTTTATCTTTAAAACAACCATATTTTGGAATTTGAATATAATTAGAAAGTGGCTGATTCAATCTGCTACTAGTTAAACTGTCTTTCCAACTTGAAATAACAGAATTTTGTTCAATTTTATCAAACGCTAATCGTATCGCTTCTTTATACGTAGTGCCTTCAAACGGAATGATTTTTTTTATTTCCGAATCTTTTGCAATCACTTCTACTTTCAAACTGTTAATTAAATTCACCGCTAAATAATAAGATGTTGAGGTGACGAAAAATAACCAATATGATGACAATCGCGGAGTCATTAATGGGAAATTATAAACTTTTAAATTCAAGTTTCTAACTTCAGCATATTGTTCCATCAATTGTTTGTAGGTCAGAATGTTTGGTCCGGCAACATCAAAAGATTTATTATACGTTTTCGGATTTTCAATAACGCCAATTAAATATTTTAAAACATCTCTAATCGCAATAGGATGTGTTCGAGTTAACACCCATTTTGGAGCAATCATCAAGGGTAATTTTTCACATAAATCTCTAATAATTTCAAAAGAAGAACTTCCAGAACCTACAATAATTCCAGCTCGTAAAACCGTTAAATTATAATTTCCAGAAAATAAAATTTGTTCTACATTTAAACGAGATTGTAAATGTTTGGATAGGGAATTATTATTGACAATACCGCTCAAATAAATCACTTGTTTGATAGCAGAGTTATCTAAATATTTATTAAAATTTTTAGCTGAAGTTTTTTCTAATTCATCAAAATCTCCGATTGAGGTCGACATAGAATGAATCATGTAATAAGCAATATCTACATCATTTAAGATAGCTGTTTCTTCATGAGGTTTTGTGAAATCAACTTCCCAGATGGAAATTTTTTGCAACATTTCGTCGTCAATTCCTAATCGGTTTTTGTCTCTAACTGCGCACACTACTTCATGACCTAAAAGTAATAGTTCAGGTAATAATCGTCTAGAAACATAACCATTGGCACCAGTTAGTAAAATCTTCATACAGAATTATTTATATGAAATTACGATATTTTAATCTTTATTAAGGTCAAACAAAAGTTAAAATTGAATTTTCTTAAAATATTTTGGTTTAAATACTAAATATTTAAGTGTTTAATTCTAAAGTGGTATTAGTAAAATTTCTTATTTCTTGAGCACGAGTTAAATTGTTATTTAATTTTTCGTTAAAAGCAGGAATTATTTCTTTTAATTTATTTTGCCAAGCTTCAGATTTCATCTCGTTTTGAAAACATTTTTCAAGTAATTCAAGCATAATTGAAGTTGCTGTAGAAGCTCCAGGTGAAGCTCCTAATAAGGCTGCTAAAGACCCATCTTTTGATGCAATTACTTCTGTTCCAAATTCTAAAATACCTTTCCCGTTTTCATCTTTTTTAATTACTTGAACACGTTGTCCAGCATTTTCAAGTGTCCAATCTTCTTCTTTTGCAGATGGAACATATTCTTTTAAAGCATTCATTCTGTCCTCATCAGATTGAAAGACTTGTTCAATTAAATATTTGGTTAATGAAATATTTGAAATTCCAGCTCCAATCATTGGTTTTAAATTACTAATTTGAATAGAATCAAATAAATCTAAATAAGAGCCGTTTTTTAAAAACTTTGTAGAAAATCCGGCATATGGTCCAAATAATAGGGCTTTTTTACCATCAATTATTCTCGTGTCAATATGAGGCACACTCATTGGTGGTGCTCCAACTGAAGCTTTTCCGTAAACTTTAACTTGGTGTTTAGCAATGACCTCAGGATTAGTGCATTTTAACCATTGTCCACTTACAGGGAAACCACCATATCCTTCACCTTCTGGGATATTAGCTTTTTCCAATAGTAGTAAAGATCCTCCACCAGCACCAATAAATACGAAAGAAGTAATTGTTCTTACTTTCGAGTTCTGAGTTAGATTCTCAATTTTTATGCGCCATTTGTTATCATCCGTTTTTTTTAATTTCTTAACTTCATGATTATAATGGATGTGCACACCTTCTAAAGAGCTTAAATATTGAAACATACTTCTGGTTAACGAACCAAAATTCACATCAGTACCTTCATCCATTTTAGTGCAAGCTATTGTGTCTGAAGTTTTTCGATTTTCCATTATCAGAGGCGCCCATTCTGAAATAATTTTTGTATTTGTTGAAAATTGCATGCCTGCAAATAATGGATATTCTTTTAATTTTAGATATCTATTGTGTAAGAATTCTATATTTTCATTTCCCCAAACAAAACTCATATGAGGTACTTTTCGAATAAAAGTTTTAGGGTTTTTTAGAAGTTTTTTTTTAATTAAATAACTCCAAAATTGTCGTGAAACTTCAAAGGATTCACTAATTTTTAAAGCTTTCGAAATGTCAATGCTATGATCAGCTAATTGTGGCGTATAGTTTAATTCACAAAATGCAGAATGACCAGTACCAGCGTTATTCCAAGCATCAGAACTTTCTGTTGCGGCTCTGTCTAATCTTTCAAAAATATGAATGGTACATTTTGGGTTTAGTTCTTTTAGTAAAAGCCCTAATGTGGCACTCATTATTCCTGCTCCAATTAAAACAATATCTGATTCTAATCTTAATTTTTCTGACATTTTTTTAAAATTATAAGCTTTAAATTCCTCTAATAATACTTAAAGTAGCACTAATAATATACTGAATACCAATTGCAATTGTTAAGAAACCAATGATTCTTGAAATTGCCACGATTCCTGATGAACCTAATATCTTAGCTAAATAGTGTGCACTTCTTAAAACGATATAAATTAAAGCAGCAACAGCTAAAATAGCCAAACAAGAAAACAAGATTTCCGTTGTTGTAATTACATCGCCTGATTCGCTTAATTCTTGATAATAAGCAATTAATAGAGAAATGGAACCCGGACCAGCTAACATTGGCATGGCTAAAGGTGTTAAGGCAATATGTTGACGGGCTTCAGCTTCTTTTTGTACTTTTTTATTGATCCCTTTATTCTTGCTAAAATTTCCATTTAATAAGGAGAAACCGGAACTTGCAATGATAATTCCACCCGCAATTCGTAAAGCAGTAATCGTTATTCCGAAAAAGGATAAAACGTATTGACCCACAAAAAAAGAGATCATTAAAATAATAAAGACATTGATTGAAGTGACAAGTGAAGTTTTTGAGCGTTCAGAAGAAGTGTAGCCTTGAGTTAATCCTACAAATATTGGAACAGTTCCAATTGGATTTAAAACGGAAAATAAAGCAACAAATAAATAAATAAAAATGTCCATAGTTTTTTTGCAAATATATCTTGTTAATCAAAGATAGAATTTAAAATAGAATTATATAAATGTAAATTAAAAAACATTTAGTAATTTAGATAAAAATAAAATCTTATTATATGAAAACTTTAGTATTAGGCGCAACCACCAACAAAGAACGATATGCTTATAAAGCGATTCATAGTTTAATTGATAAAAGTCATCAAGTTGTAGCTATAGGTACAAAAGAAGGCATGGCTTTAGATGTGAAAATTGAAACAACAAAAGTTCCTTTTAGCGGAATTGATACGGTTACGTTATATTTAAATCCGAAAAATCAAGAGGAATATTATGATTATATTATTTCCTTAAAACCAAGACGTGTAGTTTTCAATCCAGGAACGGAAAATCCAGAGTTTTATGAAATATTAAAGAAAAATAATATTGACTTCGAAGTCGCTTGTACCTTGGTTTTGTTGGCTACGAATCAGTATTAAATTTATTGACCTTTTGTAATGACCAATAAATCATTTCATTGTCATTTTTAGTTATGTCGAAATTTAGTTTTTTAAGAAGTTTGATAGAACTTGTATTGTCAATCAAGCAGCGAGCCGTTATTTCTTTAACGATATCTTGGGTAAAAGCCCATTTTATAAGGACTTTTGTGGCTTCTTCTGCATAGCCATTTCCTCTTTCTTCTTTAATAATTCCATAACCAATATCAATATTTTCTTTTTCGTAATTAAACCCTTTAAATCCGAGATCTCCAATTATTTCAAAGGTTTCATTTTTAATAATCATCCAAGATTCAAATCCTGTTGGTGCTTCAACTAAAGATAAATTATTGCTTATTTTTGGTAAGGTTTCTAAAACATCATCATCAGGCCAATTTTTTCCTCTTTTTAAACCGATAGAATACAAATCACTAAAATCGTTACGAATCAGATTCTTGCAAATTTGTGAAGTAAAAGGAATAAGTAGTAATCTTTCGGTTTGAAGTTGATCTATTTGTAATATTTGAACTTTCAATTTATTGATTTTAGTTTGAGAAAATATTAAGTTGTTTGTTCAAACTTCTTGCTAATTAAATACAAACCAATAAAAGTTATCAATCCGTTTACTATGATTAATTCTTCTGCGAAAGCGTAAGGAATTAGTTTTGGAGCTTCTGCATCAATTCCAGAATTCATACTAATTAAATAAGTAATTGCTGGTGATAGCAAACAAATAAAAGGCACTAATTTATCTTTTACAGAACGATTTTTAACCAAAATTCCAAAAGCAAATAATCCTAATAAAGGTCCGTAAGTATAAGACGCGACTTTGAAAATTAGTTTTACAACTGATTGATTGGTTAACGAGTTAAATATCATTATCACCACAAAAATGGCCAAAGAAAAACCAATATGAACCAAATGTCTAGTTTTTACTGTGTTTTTAGTTTCTTCCTTTTTCTCCATTCCTAAGAAATCAATACAAAAAGAAGTCGTTAATGCTGTTAAAGCAGAATCTGTTGTAGCGAAAGTTGCAGCAGTTAATCCTAATAAAAAAACCACAGCCGGAACAAGTGCAAAATGATTGAAGGCAATTTCAGGAAATAATAAATCGGTTCTCACAGCGCCATTTAATGTTGGAACTGGAATGTTGTTTTTTGAAGCATATAAATATAATAGGGCTCCAACACTTAAGAAAAATAAATTAATAACTACAAAAATCCCTGTAAAAGTGAACATGTTTTTTTGAGCTTCTTTGATGTTTTTGCAACTCAGGTTTTTCTGCATCAAATCTTGGTCTAATCCAACCATGGCGATGGTTACGAAAATTCCACCTAAAATTTGTTTTATAAAATGTTGCCCTGAACCAATGAAATCTTCAAAAAAGAAAATTTTAGAATATTTTGATTTGTCAATTTCTGCAATGGCTTCGCTTAATCCAAAATTTAAACTGTCACAAACAAAATAAATCGTAAAGAAAACAGAACTCACTAAAAACACAGTTTGTAAAGTATCTGTGATGATAATGGTTTTCAATCCGCCTTTATAAGTGTAAGCAAAAATTAACCCTAAACTAATTAAAACTGTTGCTGAAAAAGGAATTCCAAATTTATCGAAAACAAAATGTTGTAACACTAAAACAACCAGATACAATCTGAAAGCAGAGCCAATTGTTCGACTCAATAGGAAAATAAATGAAGCCGTTTTATAACTAAAATAACCTAATCGTTGTTCAATATAGGTGTAAATTGATGTCAGATTTAATCTGTAATATAAAGGTAATAAAACGGTTGCTACAATAACAAAACCAATAGCATTTCCTAAAATAAATTGAAAATAAGCAAACTGATTCGCGTCAACTGCACCTGGAACAGAAATAAAAGTTACACCTGAAAGTGCGGTTCCAATCATTCCAAATGCTACCAAATACCAAGGCGATTTACTATTGGCTTTAAAAAAAGTATCGTTACTGCTTCCAGATTTTTTATTCATGAAATACGAAATTCCGAACAAAACAATAAAGTACGATAAGAAAAATAAAAGTATAGTAATTGGCTGCATAAGTTTTTTTTACAAAAATAGCAGAATAATGCAAATTCAAAGCATATTTGTTTACATTTGAAAAAATTAATTTATTTAAGGATGAAAAATATACTTACAAAGAAGTTGTTTTACTTTTTAGCATTATTTATGTTGTCGCTTACTGCTTTTGCTCAAGATGGAGAAGGTAGTGAAGAAATAGCTCCAGAAGTTGTAATTGATATGGATTTCAATAAATCTATTTATCCTGAAAGCGAAGGAAATGCCTATTTTTCAAATGAACCAAAAGCGGCTTTAATTGGTATGATTGTGCCAAAAAAGTATTCAGAACTAATTACTGAAATGAAAAAAGATCCTTCAGAAGGTATTAAAAATTTAAAAACAGGAGAATTTGATAATGCGGGTAAAAAAGTGTTTTTTTATTCTGGTAATATTACTGTAGAAAATGATAAAGAAATTTTTATGGAAGTATTAGTGAAACATTCAAATGAAAACGAATGTATTGTTGTGACATCAATGTACGAACCATCAGTAAAAGAAAAATTTGGTAAAGAAGCTAAAAGAGCCATTATTTCTGCTAAAGTTAACGAATAAAACGAAATAGAATTTATAATAAACCTATTTACAGAAATGTGAATAGGTTTTTACTTTTTAATATATTTGCAAAATGGAATTCTCATCAAAATTATTAGAAAACGCGGTTAATGAAGTAGCAATGTTACCAGGAATTGGTAAACGAACTGCTATGCGTTTGGTTTTGCATTTATTAAAACAACCAAGTGAGCAAACTCTATTGCTAACGGAAGCATTAACTAAAATGCGAAACGAAATAATTTATTGTCAAAGTTGTCATAATATTTCAGATAATGCTATTTGCGAAATTTGTAATAATGCCACTCGTGATCATTCAATTGTTTGTGTGGTGGAAGATGTAAGAGATGTTATGGCTATTGAAAATACAAGAATTTATAAAGGTATATATCATGTTTTAGGCGGGAAAATTTCTCCAATTGAAGGTGTTTCTCCAAGTCAATTAAACATAATTTCTTTAGTTGAAAAAGTGAAACAACAAAAGGTTTCAGAGATTATTTTTGCTTTAAGCTCTACAATGGAAGGCGACACCACAAATTTTTATATTTTCAAACAAATAAAAGAGTATAAAATAAATGTTTCTACTATTGCCAGAGGTATTTCTGTGGGTGACGAATTGGAATATGCGGATGAAGTAACACTTGGAAGAAGTTTATTGCACAGAATTCCCTTTGAGTCCTCAATTAAATCGATGTAATTCTTTTAAATTAACAAGGAAAAAGTATATTTGTAAAATCTTAAATTTTAATAGGATATCGCAAGAATAACAAGATTATACTAAATAAATAAAAAGTGATGCACTGTTTTAATAAAAAAACAATAAATAAGTAATATGAAATTTTTTATAAAAACCATAAAAATATTCTTTATTTTTCAATTATTGACCTCTTGTGTTCCTTATAAAGACACGCTTTATTTAGAGAAAAACAAAGAAAAAGTAGCTGATATTGAGATTAATGCGGATGCTTATAAACCATACAGACTTCAGGTTGATGATATACTTTCTGTAGAAATAAGAGCAAATAACCAAAAAGAAGTTGAAATTTTCAGTAAAACAAGAAATAATGCTTCAGGTATAGTTAACCAAGATCAATTGTATTTTGATGGTTATCAAGTTGATGGTTTTGGAAATATTAGAATACCCGTTTTAGGATTAGTTAATGTTCAAGGTCAAACCGTTGATGATATTAGTAAATTGCTTGAAAAAAAGTTATTAGAGGAATATTTTACTCCTGCTTCAAATTTATTTGTAACAGTGAAATTAGCTGGAATTAAATACACTATTAATGGTGAGATTGGAGCAACTGGTACAAAAACAGTTTTTCAAGATAAATTAAATATTTTAGAAGCAATAGCAAATTCTGGAGATATAAAAATTACTGGAAATAAGAAAGAAGTTGTGGTAATGAGAAAAATACCAACAGGTTACCAATCTGAAACAATTGACTTAACTGATGCAAATGTTATCAATTCACAATATTTTTATTTAAAGCCTAACGATTATGTTTATGTAAAACCATTAAAACAAAAAAGTACAGGTTTTGGAACAAACGGTTTACAAACACTAACTACGGTTTTGTCGCTTTTTGGAGTAATTACAACAACTTATTTATTAGTGAAAAATTTATAATTTCAAAATATGTTTGATACAAAAGATATAAAATTAATAAGTGAAGGAGCAAGTTTTGATATTAAAGCATTTCTTGTTAAACTTCTTGGACATTGGAAAATATTTTTACTTTCCATGTCAATAGCTATGTATTGGGCATATTATGTAAATATTAGGAAAGAAAGTATTTTCGGAATGGATGCTTCAATTGTTGTAAAAGATGATAGCAATCCAATGTTTTCTAATAATACAAGTTTAACGTTTAACTGGGGAGGAACTTCAGATAAAGTTCAAACCGTAATTACTACGCTACGTTCTCGAACACACAATGAAAAAGTTGTAGATAAATTACAATATTATATTCAATATCTAAGAAAAGGAGATTATTTTTATCCTGACGCTTATGGTACAATTCCTTTTAAAGCCGCAATTAATAAACAAAGAGGACAATTAGCAAATACACTAATCAGAATAAAACCAGTTTCAAATACAGAGTTTGAATTTGAAGTAGATTTTGGGGAAGCTAAAGAAGTAATGCTATATCATTATACCGATTATTCTACAAGTACAATAAAAACATCAGGAAAAAAGTTTTTTAGTAAATTTAAATTTAATCAAGAAATTAACCTTCCTTTTTTTAATGGTCAAATTACTTTAGATTCCTCAAAACCATTAAATCTTAATGAAGATATTTATATTAGGTTTGATGATTTTAACGGAACAGTTGGAGCATATAAAGGAATTGGAGTAACTGCTGATTCAAAAGCACTTTCAGTAATTGTGTTAGATATGCAAGGGTCTAATAAAGCACGTTTAGTAGAATATTTAAATTCAACAGTTACTATATTAAGAGAAAACGAATTAAATAGTAAAAATCTTTTTGCCGTAAACACTATTAGATTTATTGATAGTACTTTAAATGTAATAGAAGGACAATTAAAAAACACAGAGTCAGACTTAAAAAATTTTAGAAAAAACACGAATGTTTACGAATTAGAAGGTGGTGGAGTAAAACTTTCAGAGGAAATTTCAAGTTTAGATTTAGAACAAGACAATGTAAAACGAAAATTAGCCTTTTATAATTTTCTTAAAAGTTATTTAGAGAAAAATACTGATTATTCTAAATTGCCAGCACCAGCAGTTGCAGGAATTGACGATCCAAATATAATTACTAATGTATCAAGATTAATTCAGTTGTCAATTGAAAGAGCCGAAAAAACATATACTGTAAAAAACCAAATTTCATATAAAGAGTTAGACTCTCAAATGGAATCAGTTAAAAAAGTTTTACTAAACAATATTGAAAGTTCAAAAGCTGCCTTGTCTATTGATTTAAAGAGTATTAATGTTAGAATAAATAAAGCAGAAGGGTCAATTAGTCAATTGCCAGGAAAAGAACAAGATTATATTGATATTACAAGGAAATACTCCTTAAAAGAAAAAATATATAGCACATTTTTAGAAAAAAGAAGCGAAGCAGATATTGTAAAAGCCGCAAGTGTTTCTGATATAGAGTTTATTGATTCAGCAAAAGATGTTGGTGGTGGTTTCAGAGGACCAAAACGAACAATAAATTATGTATTGGCAATAATTGTTGGTTTCTTTTTACCCTTTTTATATGTATTAATTAAAGCTTTAGCAGATACAAATATCAATACAACACAGGAAATTATTCAATTAACTAAGATTCCAATCATTGGAGTTATAGGAAAGAAAAACACAGATAATAACCTTTCTGTGTTTGAAAAACCAAAATCGCCATTAGCAGAATCATTTAGAGCTGTAAGGTCTTCATTGCAATTTTTGTCCAAAAAACAAAACGTGGAAGGAACTAAAATTTTAATGCTAACTTCATCCATATCAGGTGAAGGTAAGTCGTTTTGTTCTATAAATTTAGCAACTGTATTTGCATTAAGTGAAAAGAAAACAGTAATTGTTGGTTTGGATTTAAGAAAACCTAAAATCTTTGGTGATTTCAAAGTAGATAATAATTTAGGAGTAGTAAATTATTTAGTTGGGCAAAAAACAGTGGATGAGATTATCTATAAATCGCATATTCCAAATTTAGATATTATTACATCAGGTCCAATTCCTCCTAATCCTTCAGAACTATTAATGAGTGATGCCATGGGTGAATTAATCGCCGATTTAAAAACAAAATACGAATATATTATTTTAGATACTCCGCCAGTTGGTTTAGTATCAGATGCTTTAGAATTATCACATTTTGCAGATGCTACTTTGTATGTGGTAAGACAAGCGTACACCAAAAGAGGAATGCTTTCTGTAGTTAATGAAAAACACCTACGTGGTGAATTGAAAAATGTAAGTATTATCTTCAATGGTTTCCAAAACAAAGCTAAATATGGATATGGATATGGTTACGGATATGGTTATGGAGCTTACGGTTACGGATATGGAGCCTACTATGATGAAGAAGAAAGAAAACCAAAAACTAAAAAAGAGAAAATTTTAGATATGCTAAATTTATCTAAAAAGAATAATTCATAAATTAAGTGTACAATTCAATTCAAAATAAAAAAATTGTCATCACAGGTGGTGCTGGTTTTATCGGCTCTAATTTGTGTGAATATTTTTTAAAAAACAAAAACCAAGTTGTTTGCTTGGATAATTTTTCTACAGGGTTTAAACATAACATTGAAATATTTTTAAGCAATCCGAATTTTACTTTAATTGAAGGTGATATTAGAAGTTTAGAAACTTGTAAAAAAGCAGTTGAAAATGCAGATTATGTTTTGCATCAAGCGGCTTTAGGAAGTGTGCCTCGCTCTATAAATGATCCAATAACTTCAAATGAAGTCAATGTTTCTGGTTTTTTAAATATGTTACAAGCATCCAAAGAAGCCCATATAAAACGTTTTGTTTATGCCGCAAGTTCTTCAACTTATGGCGATTCAGAAGCTTTGCCAAAAGTAGAAGATGTTATCGGGAAACCATTATCGCCTTACGCTATTACAAAATATGTAAACGAATTATATGCCGATGTTTTTAGTAAAACATACGGTATGGAAACTATCGGATTAAGATATTTTAATGTTTTCGGACGTCATCAAACACCAAACGGAGCTTATGCGGCCGTTATTCCGAAATTTATCTCCTTGTTTATAAATCACGAAAGTCCTGTTATTAATGGTGATGGGAATTATTCTAGAGATTTTACTTATATAGACAATGTAATTCAAATGAATGAATTAGCTTTGCAGGCTCAAAATTCAGAAGCGATAAATCAAGTATATAACACGGCTTTTGGAGAAAGAACAACCTTAAACGAATTAATTAAATATATAAAAGAATTTCTAACACCATACGATTCTGAAATAGACAATGTTTCTTGTGTTTATGGACCTAATAGAGGTGGAGACATTCCACATTCTTTGGCAAGTATTGATAAAGCTAAAGAGTTATTAGGCTATAATCCGAAATATTCTATTAAAGAAGGACTTAAAGAATCCATCGATTGGTATTGGAAAAATTTAAAAACAGAACAAAATGATTAAAAATATTTGTTGTATTGGCGCAGGTTATGTTGGTGGACCAACAATGGCAGTAATTGCTCAAAAATGTCCGCATATAAAAGTTACTGTTGTCGATTTAAATCAAGATAGAATAAACGCTTGGAATCATGAAGATTTAAGTTTATTACCAATTTACGAACCTGGTTTAGATGCAGTGGTTGGTGAAGCTAGAGGAAGAAACTTATTTTTTTCAACAGAAGTTGATAAAGCAATAGATGAAGCAGACGCTATTTTTATTTCAGTAAATACACCAACCAAAACGTATGGAGTTGGTAAAGGTATGGCAGCTGATTTAAAATATATCGAATTATGTGCCAGACAAATTGCTCGTGTAGCTAAAACGGATAAGATTGTTATTGAAAAATCTACTTTACCTGTAAGAACAGCTCAAGCGATTAAAGATATTTTAGATCATACTGGAAATGGTGTAAATTTTCAAATCTTATCTAACCCAGAATTCTTAGCGGAAGGAACAGCAATCGAAGATTTATTCGCTCCAGATAGAGTGCTTATTGGTGGCGATACCACACCAGAAGGTCAAGTTGCTATTAATAAGTTAGTTGAAGTCTATGCCAATTGGGTAAGTAGAGATAACATTTTAACCACAAACGTTTGGTCTTCAGAATTATCAAAATTAACAGCAAATGCTTTTTTAGCACAACGTGTTTCATCTATCAACGCGATGAGTGAATTGTGTGAAAAAACAGGAGCTGATGTTAATGAAGTGGCAAAAGCAATCGGTTTAGATAGTAGAATTGGTTCAAAATTCTTAAAATCATCAGTTGGTTTTGGAGGTTCTTGTTTCCAAAAAGATATTTTAAATTTAGTATACATCGCAAAATCTTATGGTTTAAATGAAGTTGCCGATTATTGGGAGCAAGTAATTATTATGAACGACCACCAAAAACGTCGTTTCTCAAAAAATATCATTAGTACTTTATATAATACGGTTTCAGGTAAAAAAATTGCTTTCTTAGGTTGGGCTTTCAAAAAAGACACCAACGATACTCGTGAATCAGCAGCTATTTATGTTGCCAATGATTTAATTAGCGAGCAAGCAAATATTGCTGTTTTCGATCCTAAAGTAGAAGCAAATCAAATTCATTTCGATTTAAATTATTTAGAAACTCGTACTGATGTAGAAAATAAAAAATACATTTCTATTGAAACAAATGGTTATGATGCTTGTAAAAACGCACACGCTATTGCTGTTTTAACAGAATGGGATGAGTTTAAAACTTACGATTGGCAAAGAATATATGACAATATGTTAAAACCAGCATTCGTTTTTGATGGTAGAAACTTATTGAACAAAGCTGAATTAGAAAAAATTGGATTTATTTACCAAGCAATTGGGAGTTAGATTGGGTTGTGAGTTGTGGGTTATGAGTTGTGGGTTATGAGTTTTACGTTGTTTGTTTTGGGTTATGAGTGATTCTAGAAGTTATAAGGATTTAGATATTTATAAGATTAGTTTGGACTTATTTTTACAAGTTCACCCAAGTTCATTAAAATTACCAAAACATGAATTATATGAATTAGGTAGCCAACTTCGACGCTCTTCGGATAGTGTTGTTTCAAATATTATTGAAGGATATGGGAGAAGAAGGTATAAAGCGGATTTTATAAGATTTTTAGTTTTTTCTCATAGTAGTTGTTTAGAAACAATAGGTCATGTTTATAAAATATCTATTTTGTATCCGGAGTTCAACTCTATTTTTGAACCTTATATTAATGAATATGAAAATTTAGGAGGTAAAATTTTTAATTTTATTTCTTACGTAGAAAAAAACTGGAAGTAAATATGAATTCAAATACATACAACACACAACACACAACACACAACAAAATCGCCATACTTGGATTAGGTTATGTAGGACTTCCTTTAGCAAGATTGTTTGCTACAAAGTATCCTGTAATTGGTTTTGATATTAATGAGCAAAGAATTTCCGAATTAAACAACGGAATCGATTTAACGTTAGAAGTTGAAGAAGATTTATTGAAATCGGTTTTAAAAAAGCATAATTCACAATTGACGACTAATTATTTACATTGTTCAAATAAATTAGAAGACATAGCCGATTGTAATTATTATATTGTGACGGTTCCAACTCCAGTTGATAAACACAATAAACCCGATTTAACTCCACTTTATAAAGCGAGTGAAACTGTTGCGAAAGTCTTAAAAAAAGGAGATATTGTGATTTACGAATCAACAGTTTATCCAGGTGTAACAGAAGAAGAATGTGTGCCTGTTTTAGAGAAATTATCAGGATTAAAATTTAATGTCGACTTTTTTGCAGGTTATTCACCAGAAAGAATCAATCCAGGAGATAAAGAACATACGGTTGATAAAATTTTAAAAGTTACCGCAGGTTCCACTCCAGAAATTGGCTTAAAAGTTGATGCTTTATACAATAGTGTAATTACTGCAGGAACGCATTTAGCACCCACAATTAAAGTGGCAGAAGCTGCTAAAGTTATAGAAAATTCGCAACGTGATATCAATATTGCGTTTGTAAATGAATTAGCAAAAATATTCAATATTCTAGATATTAATACACAAGATGTTTTAGAAGCAGCTGGTACAAAATGGAATTTCCTTCCTTTTAAACCAGGTTTGGTTGGCGGACATTGTATTGGTGTTGATCCGTATTATTTAGCACAAAAAGCTATAGAAGCAGGTTATCATCCAGAAATTATTTTGGCTGGTAGACGTATGAATGACAGTATGGGCGAATATGTTGCATCTGAGGTTGTGAAGTTGATGATTAAGAAAGAAATCGTTTTGCATAAAGCAGAATTGTTGCTTTTAGGTATCACATTCAAAGAAAATTGTCCGGATGTACGAAACACAAAAATTGTAGATATCGTTCACGCTCTGAAAGAATACGGCATAAATATTACCATCTATGATCCGTGGGCAAAACCAGAAGAAGTACTTCATGAATACGGAATTGTAACCACTAAAACGATTCCATCATCACAATTTGATGCCGTAATTTTAGGCGTTTCTCATACCGTGTTTAGTACTTTAGATATCAATTTATTAACAAAAAGTAATAATGTTGTTTATGATGTAAAAGGTTTCCTTACAGCAGAAGTTGACGGAAGATTGTAATTTTTAGATTAAGTTTCTATTCAATAATTAATTTAAGGATTGTTCTTTTAAGTTACTAAATAAGTAAAGATGTTAAATTATATTTTTAAAAAAAACACTGCTGATTCTGAAAGAACACTTATCATAAAAAAAAATATTTTGGGTTCTTTTGTTGCGAAAGGATTAAATGTTTTGGTTTGTTTTTTATTGGTTCCATTTACTATTTCCATATTAAATAATGAAAAATATGGAATTTGGATTACTATTTTTTCGATAGTAAATTGGTTCAATATTATGGATATTGGATTAGGTAATGGTTTTAGAAATAAATTTGCCGAAACTATTGCAAATAAGAATTATAGTAAAGGTAAAGAATATGTACAAACCTTATATTCTTCCACTTTTTTAATTTCTTCTATATTTTTAATTCTATTTTTGTGTGTTAATTTTTATCTTGATTGGTATAAAATACTAAATGTAAATCCTGATATTAGCGAAAATTTAAATACAATTGTTTTAGTTGTGTTTGTGCTTTTTTGTTTTCAATTGGTACTAAAAAATATTTCAACTATTTTATTAGCAATACAAAAAACAGCATTTAGTAATGTTTTAGTTTTGTTAGGTAATGTTATTTCTTTTCTTGTAATTATTCTAATAAATTATTTTTTCAAAATAAATTTATTTATTGTTGCTTTCGTGTTTATGCTTTCGCCAATTATAGTTTATTTTTTGGCAACATTTATAGTATTTAAAGAAGAACTTAAAGAATATAAACCTTCGTTTGAAATTATTCCTAAAAGAAATTCATTTAATGAATTAATGACATTAGGTTTAAAGTTTTTTCTTATTCAAATTACAAGTATAATTATTTTTTCATCTAGTAGTATTTTAATTACTAGATTATATGGTCCATCTTCAGTTACGTCTTACAATATTGCATTTCAGTTATTTGCTGCAGCACAAATTGTTTTTACAATAATTGTAACACCTTTTTGGACAGCATTTACTGATGCTAATTCTAATGAAGATTATACTTGGATAAAAAATTCGATAAAAAACTTATTAAAATTATGGATATTATTCTCTATAGGAGTATTAGTTTTATGGTTAATATCACCAATAGTTTTTAAAATATGGATTGGCAATAAAGTTTCAATTCCGTTTCAATTATCTTTTCAATTTGCATTATATACTATTTTAATAACAGGAATTTCTATTTTTTCTGCTTTCATTGCAGGAATTGGAAAAATTCAATTAACATTAATAGTTTCAATAATTCAATGTATTGTATATATTCCTTTGGCTTATTTTTTAGCAAAAATGATGAATTTACATACTATTGGAGTTATAATGGCTATTAATATTAATATGTTTGTAACTTTGATTTCTTGTTTCATTCAAACTAGAAAGTTAATTTCAAAAAAAGCATTTGGTATTTGGAATAAATAAAATTTGCATAAACAAAAGAATACTATTTATGATTAGTTTTTTATTATCTA
The DNA here is from genome assembly GCF_036321945.1 of Flavobacterium facile. Taxonomy (NCBI): domain Bacteria; kingdom Pseudomonadati; phylum Bacteroidota; class Flavobacteriia; order Flavobacteriales; family Flavobacteriaceae; genus Flavobacterium; species Flavobacterium facile. The sequence continues at coordinate 8,304 of NZ_JAZAYT010000024.1, read as the reverse complement.
AAGTACTTGCAAGGATTAAAAATGCCATAAAATTTCCAATTTGGTATGTTTTCAATTATTTGAAACTTAAAATTGAAATGGTTTCTTATGAAAAGTTTCCAATAATTAATGGATTTATATTATTAGTTAATAGAGGTGAAATTAATTTAGGAAAAGATATAATAATTACTAGTAATAATTATTCAAATCCAGTTGGAAATGGCAATCGTACAGCAATTTATTGTAGTGCAAGTGGCAAAGTTACTATTGAAGATTTTGTTTCTATGAGTAATGTAACCATTTTCAGTCTAGAAGAAGTAAAAATCGAAAAATATGTTATGATAGGTGGCGGTGTTCAAATTTTAGATTCTGATTTTCATCCTATTCACTTTGAGAATAGAGTAGTTAACGATGTTGCCAAAATTATTTCAAAACCTATACTGCTTAAACAAGGTTGTTTTATTGGAGCAAATTCTATCATTTTAAAAGGTGTTACCATAGGAGTGAATTCTGTTATTGGGGCCGGAAGCGTTGTAAGTAAAAGCATTCCTGATAATGAAATTTGGGGAGGTAACCCTGCACAATTCATAAAAAAAATATAGGATGATAGGTTCATTAATTTTCTTTTTGTTATTCCTTTGTTTTTATATGACTAAGTTCACAAAGGGGATTTTTGTTTTGATGCTATTTTCTTTGATGAATGATTTAATTGTTTTTTCTTTTGGATTTTCATTGCCCTTACATTTTATAATCTCATTATTTTATGTTCCAACTATTTTAATGAATTTTTCTAAAATTTCAAACAGGATAAATCCGATATTACTTCCCTTATATTTTGAAATTTTATACTTAATAATTTTAGCAATTATTTTTGGATATATTCATCCATGGGAAGATAGTCAAGATTTACTTCGTTCTTGGAGTCAAAAAGCAGAAGGAAGAGCGGTTGTACAAACCTTTAGAATAATAATTGAATTCTTTTTAGTTTTTTTAGTTGTGTTTTGGTTAAAAACAAACAAAATTACTATGAATTTTGTTATTAAATCAATTGTTTATTTGATTGTTTTAAATTTGATTGTTGCTTTTCTTGATGTAAGTTTTAATGGAGTAATTAAGAATTTTTTATTTTCAGAATCCCGCTTTATAGGAGATAGATATACAGCATTAAATGGAGAACCAAGAGCTTTTGGTAGAGTTTGTGTTTTAACATTTTTAACCTTATTAGGTTTAAAAACATATATTGATAACAAGAGATTAGTCAACATTGGGCTCCTAGTTTCAATATTAGGATTGTTACTGAGTTTATCAGCTTCAGCAATATTAATGCTTGTTATAAGTGTTGGGATTTATTTTGCTTTTTCTGGTAGGATTAAATTTATAATTTTAGGAATACCAATGCTGTTTTTACTGTATTCATTATTAAATCAAGACGAATTTTTTAGACAGAATACACTTTTGAAAATTGAGGCCACTTTATTAGAAGAGAATGAGTTTGCTAACGAAAAAGTTAATTCTTATGAACCTAATTTCTTTAGTCATTTTGAAATATTTGATAGAGCCGCCTTAAATTTTTTATATTTTAATCAAGATTATATTATAACAGGAACTGGGCCAAATTTAATAAGTATACCTTCATCCAAGTTTTTAACAGAAACCAATTCAAAAGAATATGAAGATAGAATTGATAGTGCGCCACATAGTTTTATAATAAATCTACTAGCGAGATCGGGAGTCATAGGTATTTTATTGTGGATTTTGTTTTTCACTAAATTAGCAAAAAGAACATTTAACATTAGTTTGGATATCTTTGCATTCTTCATTTCAATATTTGTAGCAAATATGATGGTTTTAACTTCGTATTACTTATTTATTTTAGCAATAATTTTATATTTAGTAAGTGAGAATAATTTAAAAAATAAAAAAACAGTAGTAAGATGATAAGTATAATTACACCCGTATTAAACGGAGAGCGTTTTGTTGAAAAAAATATTCTTTCTATTCAATCCTTAACCGTTCCTTTTGAGCATATCATTGTAGATGGAGGTTCAACTGATAAAACTTTACAAATTATTAGTAAATTTCCGCATGTCAAAGTAATTCATCAAACGGAAAAAAACGGTTTATATGGAGCAATTCATTTAGGATATGAAAATGCTAAATTTGATTATTTAGCTTGGGTAAATTGTGATGACATTATCTATTCTCAAAATTATGAATTTGCTCTAAAGAAAGCAATTTCAGAAAAAATTGATTTTGTTTATGGTAATTCCGAATTTAATTGGTCTAATGAAAATAAAATCACTTTTCAAAAGGCAAATCCTTTCGGTAAATATTTTTTAAAGAAAGGAATACTTCCATTTGTTCAGCCATCAAGTATTTATTCTAAAAAAATATATGATGTAATTAAGTTTAATTATGAAACTTATAGAATTATTGGCGATATAGATTTTTTTATAAATATCGCTCTAAATGATGATTTTAAATTTTGGTATTGTAGAAAAACACTTTCTCAGTTCTTAAAATATGGTGCCTCTTTAGGTGATTTAAACCACGATTTATATCTTAAAGAAAGAAAATTATTAAATAGAAATCCGAACCTTGTCCATAAAATAATGTATAAATTAACTTTAAATTTTTAGTTTATAAAATAATGAAGAAATTATGAAACTACTTTATTTGTATTCTGAAATTATGGGATATAATGTTCCAACAATTAACATTTTGGCTGAAAATTATTGTTCAGAAATTAATGTGATTAGTTGGAAAAAAAAAATATCTAATTATCAAATTGAAAAATCAGAAAAGGTAAATTATTTTTATAAAGAAGATTTTAATAAAATAGAATTAGTAAATTTTGTAAATAAATTTTCTCCAAATTTAGTGGTAGTTTCTGGCTGGATGGATAAAGAATACTTAGAAATTTGTAAAGATTTAAAAAACAAAGGAGTCACTATTGTTGGGGCGATGGATACACAATGGAAAAATACTATTCGACAAAAAATAGCCACAATTATTGCTCCCTTTTATCATAAAAAATATTTTGATCATTTATGGGTTTCAGGAATTTATCAATTTGAATACGCAAAAAGATTAGGCTTTTCAAATGAAAACATAATATTTAATTGCTATTCTGCAAACACCAATTTGTTAGAAAACAACAAAATGGAGGTTAATGATGATTTTAAAACATTATTGTTTATCGGTCGTTTTGATAAAGTAAAAGGAATTGACATTTTATTAAATGTTTTTACAGACTATATTAATGAAACAAAATCAAAATTAAAACTTAAATTAATTGGTGGAGGAATAGAGTTAGATATAGTAAAAAAACATGAATCAGATGCCATTATTGTTAAAGAGTTTATACAACCAGAACATCTTTTAGAGGAATTAAAAGATGTTCAAGGATTTATTTTACCTAGCATATCAGAGCCTTGGGGTGTTGTAATTCATGAAATGGCTGCTGCTGGTTTACCTTTACTGGTTTCCAATGTTTGTGGTGCTAATTCTGTTTTTGCAATAAATAATTACAATTCTTTTGTCTTTATGGCTAACGATAAAATGGATTTAAGAAATGCAATTGAGAAATTTGATTTAACTTCAAATTCAGAATTAATTGAAATGGGAAAAAGAAGTAAGGTTTTGAGTAAAAAAATAAATCCTGAAACTTCAGCGGCGTCACTAATGAGTATCAACTTAAAATAGTTAACAATGATTTTATTTGACGCAGTTTTTATAAATAATGGTGGAGGAAAGATTTTATTAGATTATTTAATTGATGAAATTGAAAAACAAAATATTGAAATAACCTATTTATTAGATGTTCGAGTTAAAGATAACCATGCTGAAATAAAAAAGAATAAAGTTATTTACTTAAAAGGAAGTTTCATCAAAAGACATTTTTTTTATAGAAAACATAAAAACAACTTCGAAAAAGTTATTTGCTTCGGAAATTTGCCTCCTTCAATTCGTTTAAAAGCTGAAGTATTTACCTATTTTCATCAACTCCTTTTTTTAGATATTCCAAACTCATTGTCTTTATTTCAAAGGATAATTTTCAATGTTAAGTCTAAAATTTTTAAAATAATAAAACAAAATACAGATTTTTGGATTGTTCAAACTGATGAAGTAAAAAAAAGATTATTGCAAAAATTGGAAATTACAAACGAAATAAATACAAAAGTGATTCCGTTTTATCCGCCATTAGATTCGTCTAATATTATAAGTCCAGATAAAAAAGGTTTTTTGTATGCAAGTAACGGAAGCTCTCATAAAAATCATTTAAACTTATTATTAGGATTTAAAAAGTATTGTGATACAAATGATAGAAAACAAGAATTGCATTTAACTGTTGGAAATGAGTTTACTTCTTTAATAAATGAAATTGAAAAATTGAAAAACCTAGGATATCCAATAATAAATCATGGCTTTGTTCCTCGACCAGAATTGTCAAATTTATATTCAAAAATAAAATTTGTTATTTATCCTTCATTATCCGAAAGTTTTGGACTCGGTCTTATTGAAGCAATTGAATTAGGTTGTGATGTTATTGCTGCTGATTTGCCTTATGCTTATGTCGTTTGCAAACCTTCCTCAGTATTTAATCCCTTAGAAATTAATGAAATTGCACAAGCATTTGTTCATGCAACAAATCATAATATAAAAAAAACAGAGCAAATAGTTTTTAATGAAATCAATCTGTTTTTAGAGTTGTTAAAATAAACTTAAAATTTAAATAGTTATATCAATCATATTATTAGTTTTACAAGTTGATAGCTTATAAAAACATAATCACATCAAAAGATGCAAATTAAAGACAAAATATTACTAATAACTGGCGGAACGGGTTCTTTTGGGAATGCTGTTTTAAGTCAGTTTTTACATACCGACCATTTTAAAGAAATCCGAATTTTAAGTCGTGATGAAAAAAAACAAGATGATTTACGAAAGAAAGTCAACAATAATAAAGTAAAATTTTATCTTGGCGATGTTCGTGATGTGCATAGTATTGACGCCGCAATAAAAGGTGTCGATTATATTTTTCACGCAGCCGCTTTAAAACAAGTGCCTTCGTGTGAATTTTTTCCAATGGAAGCAGTGAAAACCAATATCATCGGAACGGATAATGTGCTAACTATTGCTGAAAAATATGAAGTCAAAAAAGTAGTAGTTTTAAGTACTGATAAAGCCGCTTATCCAATCAACGCTATGGGAATGTCTAAAGCGATGATGGAAAAAGTGATGGTAGCCAAATCTCGTAATTTAGACGATAGTAAAACTATTTTTTGCGGAACTCGTTATGGAAACGTTATGGCTTCTCGTGGTTCGGTAATTCCTTTATTTATAGAGCAAATTAAAACTGGTAAACCAATTACCATTACCGATCCAAATATGACACGTTTTATGATGACGTTAGAAGACGCAGTAGATTTGGTTCTATATGCTTTTGAAAACGGTAATCAAGGCGATTTATTCGTGCAAAAATCTCCAGCTTGTACCATTGAAGTTTTAGCAAAAGCTTTAAATTTACTATACAGTTCTAACACAGAAATAAAAATTATTGGTACACGTCATGGTGAAAAATTATTCGAAACTTTAGTGAATCGGGAAGATATGGTGAAAGCGGAAGATTGTGGTAATTATTTCAGAATTCCAGCGGATAATAGAGATTTAAATTACGAACAATATTTTTCAGAAGGTGATATAAAACTAACCGAATTAGAAGAATATCATTCTCATAATACAGATATTTTGGACGTTGAGGAAATGAAACAGTTATTGTTGAAATTGCCTTTAATCAGAAAAGATATCTATGGAGAAGAAATCAATAAATATTTTGACCTTTAAAAGAGCCAAGTAAAAAGAGCCAAGTAAAAAGAGCCAAGTAAAAAGAGCCAAGTAAAAAGTAAAAAGAGCCAAGTAAAAAGTAAAAAGAGCCAAGTAAAAAGTAAAAAGAGCCAAGTAAAAAGTAAAAAGAGCCAAGTAAAAAGTAAAAAGAGCCAAGTAAAAAGTTAAATAAAAGCCACGTAAAAAGTATTGAAAATGAGACAAAATGATTTGTTGGATAGAACTTTTAATTTTGCAGTTGCAGTTTTAAAATTTTTAAGAACTATTGAAAGTTTGCCTGAAAGCAATCTTATAAGATATCAACTAGGAAAATCGTGTACATCGGTTGGTGCTAATTATGAAGAATCTCAAGCAGGTTCATCAAAAGCAGATTTTCTTAATAAAGTTAAAATTTCATTGAGAGAAGCTAGAGAATCTAATTATTGGTTAAGAATTATTAAGGCATTAATCGAGAAAGAAAATATTGAATTAAACAATTTATTAAAAGAAAGTCAAGAATTGAAAAACATATTAGGAGCAATCGTAAACAATTCAAACAAATAACAAATGAAGAAACTTATTACTTTTCGAGAACTTGTTTCTTTTTACTTTTTACTTGGCTCTTTATAATTATGAAAATAGGTATTACAGGTCAAGACGGTTTCGTTGGCAAACATTTATACAATACATTAGGTTTATTTTCTGATGAGTTTTTACGTGTAGAATTTAAACGTGACTTTTTTGAGAATGATAAGAAATTAGATCATTTTGTTTCTCAGTGCGATGTCATTGTGCATTTAGCAGCTATGAATCGTCATGAAAGTCAAGATGTAATTTATGAAACGAATGTAAATCTGGTTCAGAAATTAGTTAATGCTTTAGAACGAACGAACTCAAAACCGCATGTTTTACTTTCCTCTTCAAGTCAGGAAGAAAGAGATAATTTATACGGAAAATCAAAAAAAGAAGGTAGAGAAATACTTGCGAATTGGGCTAAGAAAAATCATGGAATTTTCACAGGTTTAATTATTCCAAACGTTTTCGGACCTTTCGGAAAACCTTTTTATAATTCGGTTGTCGCCACATTTTGTCATCAAGTTTCACATAATGAAACGCCAAAAATTGATGTGGATGGCGATTTAAAACTGATTTATGTTGGCGAATTGGTTCAAGAAATTATCGCACAAATTAGAACAAAAAAGCATCAATCCAAACTAGAAATTCAACATACTTCTGAAAAGAAAGTTTCTGAAATTTTAGCTTTATTACAACATTTTAAATCAGAATATCAAGATAATGGAAGCATTCCGGTTTTACCATCGGTTTTCGAATTAAATTTATTTAATACTTTTAGATGTTATATGGATATAGCCACTCATTTTCCTGTAAAATTGATGCAACATACTGATGACAGAGGAAGTTTTGTAGAAATTATCAGGTTAGAAGTGGGAGGACAAGTTTCTTTTTCTACAACTAAACCCAACATTACCAGAGGCAATCATTATCACACCAGAAAAATTGAACGTTTTGCTGTGATCAAAGGAAAAGCCTTAATTCAATTGAGAAAAATTGGAACGGATGAGGTTTTAAATTTCGAATTAAATGGCGATGAACCTGCTTATGTGGATATGCCAATTTGGTACACACATAACATAAAAAATATTGGTGACGATATTTTATATACCAACTTTTGGATAAACGAATTTTTCAATCCAAATGATGCCGATACGTATTTCGAAGAAGTATAAGGTTTAATTTTCACGCAGATTGAAAGGATAAAAGGATTTTTGGATTGGGTGTAATTTTTTTAAGATTTAGTAAAGACAAAATTTAATTTTCACGCAGATTGAAAGGATAAAAGGATTTTTGGATTGGGCGTAATTATTTTAAGATTTAGTAAAGACAAAATTTAATTTTCACGCAGATTGAAAGGATAAAAAGGATTTTTGGATTGGGTGTAATTATTTTAAGATTTAGTAAAGACAAAATATTAATTTCACGCAGATTGAAAGGATAAAAAGGATTTTTGGATTGGGCGTAATTATTTTAAGATTTAGTAAAGACAAAATTTAATTTTCACGCAGATTGAAAGGATAAAAAGGATTTTTGGATTGGGCGTAATTATTTTAAGATTTAGTAAAGACAAAATTTAATTTTCACGCAGATTGAAAGGATAAAAAGGATTTTTGGATTGGGTGTAATTTTTTTAAGATTTAGTAAAGACAAAATTTAATTTTCACGCAGATTGAAAGGATAAAAAGGATTTTTGGATTGGGCGTAATTATTTTAAGATTTAGTAAAGACAAAATTTAATTTTCACGCAGATTGAAAGGATAAAAAGGATTTTTGGATTGGGTGTAATTTTTTTAAGATTTAGTAAAGACAAAATTTAATTTTCACGCAGATTGAAAGGATAAAAAGGATTTTTGGATTGGGCGTAATTATTTTAAGATTTAGTAAAGACAAAATTTAATTTTCACGCAGATTGAAAGGATAAAA
>NZ_JAZAYT010000023.1:0-58128 GCF_036321945.1 Flavobacterium facile | reverse complement strand
TTGCGGGTGCAAAACTAGCACTTAATTTTGTATTTCCTAACATTATCTTAACATATTTATAAAGTATTTTGCTATCTTTTGGTTTGCAGTAAGTTATAAACAAAATTTATTTAAACCATTTTAACCCAATGTTAGATTTTAGAGATTTTACTGGACTTGCAATACCTTCTCAAATTCTTGATTGGATTTAAAAAACAGGGTTTCATTGTAAAATAGTCTGTTTTCGGGTGTGTTTTTCCCAAATCAAAGCTTCAGAAACCATCAAAAAGAGAATGTGTTGCGAGAATTTCTTCTGAAAACAGGATTCTAGCCCTGATAGGAGCGGCATCCTTTTATTTAATTCCTTAAAAATTAAATAAAAGATATAGTGGATAGCAGGATTTAGCTCCTGAAAAATTATACCTATATATATATATATATATATAGGTATGTTTGTGCAAATGAAAAACGGCTGACGTTACAAAACATCAACCGTATATATTATAGTGTAAAATTTGAACCAGCTTCTAATTGAACTTAATTGCCTGCTTTTAATTTTTCTTTATTTTTAAGTGACCAATTTAGAATTAACTCACTCTCTGAAATTGGCTTCTTAGCTTCTTGTCTGGTTAATTTACCTTCATCGAAGCAGCGTTGCAAATACGTTTCAATATAAAAATCTTCTGGAACTTCCATTGGATCATATGTTTTCTTTAAATCGATGTTGAATAATTTTGCGGTGTTGTTTGACCAAAAGGCTTTCCAACCGCTTTTATAATCTTTAATTAAATCGAAAGTTGTTTTTCCTGTTTGTCTATTAATAAGCTTAACCAAAATTTGTCCTTGTTTGCGAGATAGTTTTTTAAGCTTAGGTTCAAACTCTTCGTTTAAATACTTTTCTACAAGTTTGAAATATTTCTTCTTTTCTTTTTGTGTTTTCAACTTGGCCATTGTGGCATTAATCTGCGTTAATCTTTCTGCTGTTATTTTTGCATAAGGATAGACTACACGAACGCGGCGTTCTAATAACTTAATTTGTTCGCGCTCTTCTTTTGTGAGTTTGATTTTATTTTCATCAGTGATAGAAACTTCTTCAATGATTATTTCACGGATTGTATCTGAATCTTGAATGTACACTATCGTATCAGACACACCCGATCCTTCACCTTCTTGTGCAGAAAGAAATGAGAAGCTGAATAAAAAAATCGTAAATAAAAAAATGCGTGACATACCTATATATATTAAAGTGTAAAATTATAAATTTTATTAGCAAGTTCGATGCCAATTTTTTATTTTAGCAAAAAAAAATCAATTAAATGAAAAGTATATTAAAAGATAGCTCGATTGCGTTTTTAGAAACCTATTTAAATAATGCGTCGCCAACTGGATATGAAAGTGAAGGTCAGAAAATATGGATGGATTATTTGAAACCTTATGTTGATACATTTATTACAGATAATTATGGAACGGCAGTTGGAGTTATAAATCCGGATGCTCCTTTTAAGGTTGTCATTGAAGGGCATAGTGATGAAATTTCGTGGTATGTAAATTACATTACTGATGACGGTTTAATATATGTAATTAGAAATGGAGGAAGTGATCATCAAATCGCACCATCAAAACGTGTTAACATTCATACTAAAAAAGGAATTGTTCGTGGTGTTTTTGGTTGGCCAGCTATTCACACAAGAATTGCAGGAAAAGAAGAAACTGCAAAAATAGAAAACATTTTTATTGATTGTGGTTGTAGTACAAAACAAGAAGTGGAAGATTTAGGTGTTCATGTAGGTTGTGTAATTACATATCCTGATGGATTTGAAATTTTAAACGGAAACAAATTTGTTTGTCGCGCTATAGACAACAGAATGGGCGGTTTTATGATTGCAGAAGTTGCTCGACTTTTAAAAGAAAACAAAAAAACATTACCTTTTGGTTTGTATGTTGTAAATGCCGTACAGGAAGAAATTGGTTTACGTGGCGCAGAAATGATTACACAAAGCATTAAACCAAATATCGCAATAGTTACAGATGTTACTCATGACACTACAACTCCTATGATTGATAAAAAAATTCAGGGTGATTTAAAAATGGGGAAAGGTCCGGTTATTGCTTATGCACCAGCTGTACAAAATAAATTAAGAGATTTAATTACTGACACGGCTGAAGCTAAAAACATTCCATTTCAAAGAAGTGCTTGTTCAAGAGTTACAGGAACTGACACGGATGCTTTTGCTTATAGCAATGGCGGTGTACCGAGTGCTTTAATTTCTTTGCCTTTACGTTATATGCATACAACTGTAGAAATGGTTCACAGAGAAGATGTAGAAAATGTAATCAAATTAATTTATGAGACTTTATTGAAATTGGAGAACAATCACGATTTTTCATATTTTAGATAATGAATAAAATAACCTTATCACTATTATTTTTAATTCTTGCTGTCAAAGGTTTTTCTAACGAAAACATTCAGAAAGCTTTTAAATCTAAAAAAAATAGTGATAAGGTTTCCTTTTTTAGGAGTTTGAGCAACGAAGAAAAAGCAGAAGATATTTACTTTTTTCAATCGGAGTTTACTGCTTTATTAAAACAAAACCCAAATACTTATTCTGTAAAGAAGCAATTACTTTTTGCTTTAGGTTTAATAAATCAAATACAAAATCAGAATTTAGAAGCGATTTCTAAGTTTAACGAACTTCTTAACAAGAAAAACTATAATTTATCGGAAAGAGAAACCATGGATATTTATGTAGCTTTACAAGAATGCTACTTAAAACTTAACTTATATTCTAAAGTTTTCGACATCAATAAAAAGATAAATACGTTAATTTCTAATGGGGTTGATTATCCGTTGTGGAGTTACAACATACAAAGTAGATTGTATTTGCAATTGCAACAATATGACAAAGCCATTTCGCAACTAAAAAGTGAGATTACTTTATTGTATAAAAATCCGAAACGAGATTCTTTGATTATTCCTTCTGCTTATAATGATTTAGGCTATTACTATCACTTAAAAAAAGAATACAACAATGCTTTTTCCTATTATAACAAAGCGATTCTAAAGGCAACAAAAAGTTTAAAAACCACAAACCCATTTGCTTATAAAAGTATTCTATTGAGTTCCCAAAGTAATATTGCCAATTTATATTTGGACAGAAAGGAATATATAAAAACTATTTCGCTTATAAATGAAGCAATCTTACCAAAAATTGAAAATAAAAACACTTCTATATATATACAAAGTTATTTAATGCTTGGCAGAGCCTATTTAAAAACAAATAAGCTTAACGAAACCAAAAGTATTATTGAAACTTTAGAACAAATTTGTTGCCTTAATGAAGTGAAACTAAAAATTCAATTATTAGAATTACAGTCGAGTTATTACGAGAAAAAAGAAGAGTTCAAAACTTCTTTGAAATACACAGCTGAAATTGAGTATTTGAAAGATTCATTACTTTCTGTTCAAAATCTAAACCTTTTGAAAAGTACCGAACTAAATTACTTCATTGAAAACAAGGAAAAAGAAGTAGCTGCAAAAAACCAAATCATTGAAGAAAAAGAAAAAACAAATCTTAACATCATTATTATTGGATTAATTGCTTTGCTAACGACTAGCTTTTTTGCTTTTCAAAACAATAGAAGAAAGCGACTTGAAATTGAAAAAATGAATGCTTCTATTTCTAAAAAGAATGAAGAAATTAAAGTTTCATTACACGAAAAAGAATTGCTTTTAAAAGAAATTCATCATCGCGTTAAAAACAATTTGCAAATCATTTCTGGAATATTAAGCTTACAAAACAATAGTATTTCTGATGAAAAAGCCAAACAAGTTTTGATTGATGGTCAAGATAGAATTCAAACCATAGCTTTACTTCACAAAACCATGTATCAAAATGAGAACTTTAATATGGTTGATTTCCAAACCTATAGTAACGAACTCATAACTTACATCAAGCAAACTAACTTTACCGGAAATAAAAACATTACCATAAACCAAGAAATAGAAAATATTCAATTTAATATTGACATTGCGATTCCATTGAGTTTGATCATCAATGAAATTATTACAAATTGCTACAAACATGCCTTTAAAAACAAAACAGAAGGAATCATCTCTATTTCAATAAAAAAACAAATCAATAATTCCTACGAATTAATTATTGAAGATAATGGAAATGGTTTGCCCGAAAAATTTACTAGTTTTGAAAATTCCAAAAGTGTTGGATTTGATTTGATTCAAGGACTTTGCCAACAAATTGATGGAGAAATAGAAATTACTAGTAAACATGGAACTAAAATAAACATTAAATTTAAAGAACCAAAATGACACAAAATCCTTTAAAAATTTTAGTTGTAGAAGACGAATACATTACTCAGAAAACTATTTGTAATTATTTAACCGAAATTGGTTACGAAGTTGTAACTGCTGTAATGAACGCTAATAATGCAATTGAAATTCTAAACACAAAAGATATAGATTTTGCCATTTTAGACATAAATATAAAAGGAGAAAAAAACGGAATTTGGCTAGGCAATTACATTTCTGAGAACTTTAATATTCCACATTTATATTTAACTGCGTATTCGGATACCGAAACTATAAAAAATGCTTTGCAAACAAAACCTTTGGGTTATCTAGTTAAACCCTTTCAAAAGCATGATTTATTTACTTCAATTGAAATTGCGATTTTAAACTTCGCGAAAAATAAAACGTCAAAAGAAAAACATATTTTAGTCAAACACAATGAAGTGTACACTAAGATAAATTTCAATTCGATTCTTTTTATTGAAAGTGATAAAAACTATTTGATTCTAAATTGTGAAGAGGAAACGTATCGTTATCGTTCTACGATTACAGATTTCGAAAACTTAATGCCAAATTATTTTATCAAAACTCACAAAGGATTTATAATTAATTGTGAAAAAGTAAAAGAATTTTCAAATAATACAATTTTAATAAATGATTGTAAAATTCCAATTTCTAAGACATTTAAAGAATTGGTAATTAGCAAATTACAACAAAAAACCATTCGTCCCTAAAAAGATTAATTATTTCCCTATTTTTTTAAAAGTTAAAATTTATAACAGATTTTCGTAGTTAAATTAACTACAAAATTATGAAAAAGCTATTATTTACCTTACTTCTACTGCCTTTAATACTTCAGGCACAAGTAGGTATCAACACCACAACACCAGATGCCAGCTCTATGCTTGACATCAATGCAACTGATAAAGGTTTATTAATTCCACGAATTTCTATTCCTAATTTAAATGCAACTGCACCAATAACTGCGCCAGCAACAAGTTTATTAATTTACAACACCAATGTAACAACAGGAACAGGTTTTTATTATTGGGACGGAACAAAATGGACTCCTTTTACAGGCGGAACAAGTCATTGGACAAAAGTTGGAAATGACATTTACAATAACAATACGGCAAACGTAGGTGTAGGAACAACTACTCCAACTACAAAATTTCATGTTGAAAATATTGGAGCTCCAGGTTCTTTATTTAATCAAAATTTTGAAACCAATGCTATTACTCCATTAACAACTGGTGGAAGTGCGAATTGGGCAACACAAACAACTGTAAAATTCGCTGGAACTTATGCAGCAAAATCAGGTACAATAACAGATAGTCAAACTACACAAATGTCGCACACTATTGTAATTCCAGCAGGTGGAGCCACTTTAAGCTTTTATTATAATGTTAGTAGCGAAAGTGGATATGATTATTTACGATTTTATATTGATGGCATACAACAAAACCAATGGTCTGGTGCAATTGGATGGACACAACAATCTTATATTTTAGCTGCTGGATCAAGAACATTACGTTGGGAATATAGTAAAGATTCCTCTTCAAGTGCTGGAACAGATTCGGCTTATATAGACAATGTAACTATAACAACTGCGGCCCCAGCAGCAATGCGCATTGTTGATGGAAATCAAGCTACTGGTAAAGTACTTACATCAGACGTAAATGGAAATGCTTCATGGCAATCGATTACTAATAGTAGTATTTCAGATATTCCAATTATGGCTTCCGTTCAAGGAATGATAATTCCAATTTGTAATGATGTAAGTGTAGGTACAACAGGAAGTTTTAGTACTACTATTAAAGGAGTACCAACTACAGTAAGTTGGGAAGTTCTTGCAAGACAACAAAAAAGTGCTTCTCAGTTAGTGAGTGGTAATCAACTTGCAAGAGCGGAAGTTTTGGCTGAAAGATTACAGGTTCGTTATGATTTTAGTCCGCAATTACCCTTCAATCCAAATGGATTTATTTTTAGTGCGAATAATAACAGTGGTTTTTCAGATGTATTCGTTTTGAATTATGCTAACAAATCACAATCATCTGTAACTATTAATATCGCACGAGTAGAGAGATTTGCCGAGCAATCAGGAGCGAATTGCTGGACTGGCCAATTTTACTTTGATGCTTTTATCACAAACTAAACAAAAGAATGAGTTAGAATATGTTAATAAAAAGCCAGGCAATGCTTGGCTTTTTTATTTGATTTAAACGTAAATTGCCACAATAAAAAAATAAAAAAATGATAGCACAACAAAATCAATCCATCGCTTTTAAATGGTTCGAAGCTTTTAATGTTCATAATTTAGAACAATTATTAAGTTTGTACGATGATTATGCCGAACATTTTAGTCCGAAGCTAAAAATTAGAAAACCAGAAACCAATGGTTTGATAAAAGGAAAAAACGAATTACGTATTTGGTGGCAAGATGCTTTTGACAGATTGCCTACTTTACATTATAAAGTAACTTCGTTAACGGCAAACAGTGATAGAGTTTTTATGGAATACATTCGTCAAGTTGAGAATGAAGAAGATATGCTTGTTGCTGAAGTTTTAGACATTAGAGATGGGAAAATTGTATTTTCAAGAGTTTATCACGGGTAAATTGAAACTATAAAAAAAAATCCCGACTTACATCGGGATTTTCTATTTATTAAATATAGGTTTTATTTTCCTAACATTCCTTCTTTTAAATCGTCATCAGCTGGTTTGTTTCCTAACCAAATTCCGAATAATGCTTTTTTGAAATCTAAACCATCTATAGTTCCTTTTTTAGATCCATTTCTGTAAACTGAAACGCCTTCACCAGGAACATAAACGATAATAAAAATATCTTTTTTGTTTATTTTTTCTTTGAAGAAAGCTTTAAATTTATCAATTTTTGCTTTTAGTGGTGCAGTTTTTTTTCCTGTAGAATTTTCAAAACCTTCATTAATAGCAGAAATCATTTTTTCAGATGTAATTAAACCTGAAACAATGTTTAATTTAATTGCCATAGCTTCGTTAGCAGCTGAAATAGTATTTCCGTCTGTAGATTTTTTAGTTACATATAAAGAACCTACATACATATCCATGAAAAATTTTTCACGAACTCCTGCTCCATTTAATGTTAAATTTTGTCCTTCAACTGCCAATTTAGCATCGACTTTTACATCTCCAACTGTTTTTTGTCCTGAAGCAAAAATTGCTGTTAAAGCAATAAATAATGTAAGAATTTGTTTTTTCATAATAGTATAATTGTTTAGTTATTGCTAAGTTAAACTTTTTTTTGTTTCTTCCTACAAATTTATTTGAATTAAGAAAGAAATAAATCTATTTTTTTCATTATGTTTTTTCTTTTGTTGTAGATTTTAATTGAAATATAAATGCATTTAATTCAAATCCCAATAAAACCAAAATACAGTTCAACCATACATAAAACATCATTACAAGAAGCGTGCCAATAGAACCATACAACTCATTATATCTAGCGAATTTTTCCACATAAACACCAAACACATAAGAAGTTAGAACAAACAAAATAGTTGTTGTAACCGAACCATAACTTATAAATGAAATGTGCTTGCTTTCTTTAGTCCCAAATTTATAAAGTGTTGATGTGATAAATAAAATCATTAAAAACACGAACAAATATCGAATGGTTTCTATTAATGGAACTTTAGACACATAACCGCTTTGTGCTTCTATTTTATGGATTAAAACAGCTACAAAAATTAAAGTCGCCACGGTTAGCAATAATAAAAACGCCATAATTAATGACAAGGCAATAGCTACGGCATATTGACGAAAATAACCTCTTTTCTCACTAATGTTTTTAGACATTTCAAATCCGTCAAGCAACGCATTGATTCCGTTCGACATTAAAAAAATGGACAATAAAAATCCGGAAGAAAGCAATCCGTTATAGCTATTGTTCAGAATATCTTTCAAAATAGCTTCAATGGCATCGTACGTATTTGGAGGTACACTTTGCGAAACGAAAATCAGAAAATCGTTTTGAAAATTATCTAAAGGAATAAATGGGATTAAATTCAAAAGAAAAAGAGCAAACGGAAACAAAGCCATAAAAAAACTAAAGGCTATTGCGCTTGCACGATGCGTTACATCTCCAGAAATAATTCCGGAAAGATATAATTTAATAATATCGTACAGTGAACTATCTTGCAAAGTCGGAAATTGAATTTGCTGAAGCGACTTAATTAAGTGCTTAATTACCGGTAGGTTTTTTATGGTTTCTTTATTGAATTTCATAGATTTTATGCCACAAAGGCGCTAAGACACAAAGTTTTTAGTTTGATTTTATATTGCTTTTAGACTTAAATCCATATTATAAACTGAATGCGTTAAGGCGCCAGATGAAATAAAATCAACACCGCATAAAGCATAATCTCTAATTGTTTTTTCGTTTATATTTCCAGATGATTCTGTTAAACATTGATCTCCGATTATTCCAACTGCATTTTTGGTTGTTTCAAAATCGAAATTATCTAATAAAATTCGGTATACGCCACCTGCAGCTAAAATTTCTTCTACTTCAGCGATGTTTCTGGCTTCCACGATAATTTTTAAATCTTTTTTATTATCAATTAAATATTGTTTGGTTTTAGCAATTGAAGCTGTAATTCCACCAGCAAAATCGTTGTGATTGTCTTTTAACATAATCATATCATACAAGGCAAATCGGTGATTTTCACCACCACCAATTTTCACAGCCCATTTTTCACAAGCTCTAAAATTTGGAGTCGTTTTACGTGTGTCTAAAATTTTCGTTCCTGTTCCTTCAATTAATTTGACGTAACTTTTGGTTTTTGTCGCAATGGCACTCATACGTTGCATACTATTTAACACCAAACGTTCTGCTTTTAATATGGATTGCGAACTTCCGTGTACATGAAAAACCACATCTCCATATTTTACTTCCGTTCCATCTTCAATAAAAGTTTCGACTTTCATGTTCGAATCTACATAATTGAAAACCATTTTTGCAAATTCAACTCCAGCAATAATTCCGCTATCTTTCACTAAAAGCTTGGCACTTCCTTGTGCTGATGCAGGAATACAAGCTAATGAACTGTGATCACCATCACCAACATCTTCTCTGATGGCATTGGAAATGATTAATTCTAATTCGTTTTGAAATTGTTGTTCTGTAATCATATTTTTTATTTAACCGCAAAGCTCGCAAAGGATTCGCAAGATTCGCTAAGATTATTTTTTACTTTATTCTGAATTAGACGCGATAACTCGCATCTCTACTTTTACTTGGTTCTTACAATTCATCCGTTGTAAATGACTGTTGCATTTTTTTCTTATAAGGTCGGATAATTAAACGTGCTTCTCTGTCGAAACGAATATAATTATATACCCAATTTAAAAATACTACGGCTTTATTTTTAAATCCAATTAAGGAAATTAAATGTACAAACATCCAAACAAACCAAGCAAATACACCACTAAAATGAAAATTTGGTAAATCTACGACAGCCTTATTTCTTCCAATAGTTGCCATTGATCCTTTATCATTATATTCAAACGCTTTTAAAGGTTTATTATTTTGCAAATTAATTAAATTTTCTGCTAATAAATTACCTTGCTGCATCGCAGGTTGTGCCATTTGTGGATGTCCTTTTGGATATTTGGCAGTTTCCATGAGACAAATATCGCCAATAGCAAAAATATTATCGTAACCTTTGACTCTATTATGTGCATCGACTTTAATTCTATCGATTCTTTCAAAAATAGCATCTTTGTTTAAGCCGCTTATCAGTTTACCAGCTACTCCTGCAGTCCAAATTACTGTTGAAGAATGAAAATCTAATTCAGAACTTGTAGTTACTACAAAGCCATCATAACCTGTAACACGTACATTTTTATGAACAATCACACCTAAATTTATCAGGAACTTTTCAGCAGCAATTGACGATTTCACTGTCATCGAATCCAAAAGTCTATCGCTGCTTTGTACCAAATGAATTTGCATTTTATTGATATCTAAATCTGGATAATCTTTTGGTAAAACTGCTTTTTTCATTTCTGCTAATGCACCAGCCAGCTCTACACCTGTTGGTCCGCCACCTACTAAAACGAAATTCATTAAACTTTCGCGTTCGGCTTCATCATCTGTTAAAAGAGCGGCTTCAAAACTTTCTAAAATTAAACTTCTGATATTTAGCGATTGCGGAATAGTTTTCATCGACATACTATTTCGTTCAATTTCTTTATTGCCAAAATAGTTGGTTTTTGTACCTGTTGCCACCACTAAATAATCGTAATGTAAATCGCCAATATCGGCAATGATTCTATTATTTGGTGCGTCAATTTCTTTTACATCGCCCAAGCGAAAATAGAAATCTTTATATTCTTTAATCACTTTACGAATTGGGTAAGCAATAGAATCTGGCTCTAAACCGCCAGTTGCTACTTGATATAATAAAGGTTGGAACGTGTGATAATTATGTTTGTCCATCATTACCACCTGATAGTTTTTGTTTCTTAATTTCTTAGCCAAAGATATTCCAGCAAAACCGCCACCTATAATTACAATTCTTTTTAAATCAGAATCTGGTATGTTCATTTTTGTAGTGTTTAACTACAAATTTAAGTTTTTAATTTTTTGTAACCGCAAAGTTCCAGAAGATTTTTCGCATAAATCGGAATGTTGAAACTTTTCACAATTCACCAAACTCTTTTTTACTTTTTTTAATAATCTTTGTAACAAAAACCAAAACGCAGCTACTTATTAAATATGAAATCTGAATCGGAAGAAAGTTTCGTTAAACAATTAAAAGCAAATCAGAATATTGTCCACAAAATTTGTAGGCTATATACTTCTGATCAAGACTCGCACAATGATTTGTTTCAGGAAATCACCATTCAGTTATGGAAGGCTTTCCCGAAATTTAGAGGCGAATCGAAATTTACAACTTGGGCGTATCGTGTTGGGTTGAATACAGCTATTACTTTATATCGAAAGAAAAAAAGAAGCATCGAAACAACACCTTTTGACACAGAATTTCACAGAATAAAAACCGATGAATATAATTTTGAGGAAGAAGAACAACTAAAATTAATGTATAAAGCCATTGCCGAGTTGAATGATATTGACAAAGCTTTGATTTTTTTATACTTAGAAGATAAAGATTACACTGAAATTTCAGAAACACTGGGAATTAGTGAAGTGAATGCGCGAGTGAAAATGAACAGAATTAAAGGGAAACTTAAAAAAATATTAAATCCGTAACCTATGGATGAATTAGAATTATTAAAAAAAGACTGGAAGAAAAACGATGAGCAATTTAAGCAAGTTTCTGAAAATGAAATTTACGGAATGTTGCACAAAAGTTCGTCTTCTATCGTAAAATGGATATTTATTATTAGTATTGTTGAATTTTTAATTTTACGACTAATGGATTTATCTCTATTTTTCGATGAAAATTTAAAGAACAAACTGAAGCAAATTCATATTTATGATATCGAAAAAACGGCTACAATAATAAATATGGTTGTTTTGTTAGGGTTTATATTTTATTTCTATAAGAATTTAAAAAATATAAGTGCGACTTCATCTGTAAGTAATTTAATGAAAGACATTATTAAAACTAGAAGAATTGTAAAATATTATGTTTGGTATAATTTAGTAATTGCTGGAATAACTGGAATGATTGTTATATACTTTCAAAGTAAATATGACAACAACTTAAATGTTCTTTTAGAGAAATATGAAAGTCTTTTTATTATTTGTTGTATTTTATTAGTCTTATTTCTAATATTAATATTCTATTTATTTTATAAAGTATTATATGGTTTCTTATTACGTAGACTAAAACGCAATTACAACGAATTACAGAAAATAGAGTATTAAAAAAAAAGTCCTGATAAATTTTATCAGGACTTTTTTTATTAGTATTTCCATTGACGTTCTTTGTCTAACTTTACTTCTTCTTCTAAAATTTCTTGAGGAATTACTTTTAAAAATGAAGCGTGTTGTTCGATGGCGTATTCTATTTGTTCTACAATTTTTTCAATGGAATCATTTTCGTAATCAATTTCTAACGGAGGTTTAATTTCCATTGATTGTAAAATTCCTTTTTTCTTTACGAATAATCCTTTTCTATCAAATGATCTTCTGAATCCATCAATTACAATTGGAACAACAATCGGTTTATGCTGTTTGATAATATGAGCTGTTCCTTTACGAACCGGTTTGAAGGAACGTGTTGTACCTTGAGGAAACGTAATTACCCAACCATCTTCTAAAGCAATTTTAATATTTTCTGTATCGTTTGGATTCACTTCTCTTTGTACATCTTTACCTTCTGCACGCCAAGTTCTTTCTACTGTAATCGCACCAATGTAAGCTAAAATTCTTGGTAACAAACCTTCTGTCATGGTTTCTTTAGCAGCCACATAATAGATATTTAGCTTCGGTTCCCATAAATAAAAAACATTTTTAATATTGTCTTCTCTACCTTTTAACGCAGCATTGAATACATGAAACATAGCGGTTACATCGGCAAAATACGTTTGATGATTTGAAATAAATAATACATTCGTATCTGGCAAACTTCTGATAATTTCTGAACCATCAATTTGTAAATTATTGAAACTTCTGTATCTAGAATGGGTAATCGCACCAAAAATACGAATCAGCCATTTTTTGATAAATAATATATGTCCGAATGGATTTCTTTTAAATAATCCCATAAGTTTAACGTTTATAAAAGGGTTGCAAATTTAGCAATTTTCTATTACTTGACTGCGTTTTTAAACAACTCTTTTAATTCGCTGAGCATCATAGCAGTAGCGCCCCAAACCACATATTTCTCTACTTGAAAAGCAGGAACTTCAATGTTAGTAGCGTAAGAAGTTGTCATTTTCGTTTGTACAATAATTTCGTCATTAAGTAATTGATGAATAGGTAATTCCAATACTCTTTTCACCTCATCTGGATTAGGAGTGAACTCTAAATTTTCAGTTGAGAAACCTAAATAAGGTGTAACCAAAAAATTACTTGGTGGAATATATATTTCGCTACATTGTCGGATTACCTCAACTTTATGCATAGCAACTCCTACTTCTTCTTCCGTTTCTCTAAGTGCCGTAATTTCTAAAGTACCATCTTCCAATTCTTCCTTTCCACCAGGAAAACTAATTTGAGAAGAATGTACGCCTGGATAGGTATTTCGGACAATCAAAGCTAAATGTGCGATTTCATTTTTAGGATACACCAACATTAAAACCGCAGCATTTCTGGGTTTCTTTTCTGTGTACGATTTATCCTTAAGATAAGTTATTCGTTCCAAAGGCGCCATTTTTATGTGCGCATCTGTGGCTAACAACTTTTCTTTCTTTAAATTTGCAATATTATTTATAAAGTGAGTGAAATTCATTATTCAATTTTCTAATTTATAAAGTTACAAAAAATATTCACAAAAATGTATAGTAAAGCCGACGCGCAATTAATAAAAAAAGAATTTTGGTCCACTTTCGGAAACGAGTATCCAAGAAAATGGTTATTGTATAATACCAAAATTAAAGATGTAACGTTTAAGTTTAATGTCGACAATAAAAAAGCATATGTAATGCTGGATATTGAACCAAAAGATGAAAACAAACGAAAAATTTATTTCGAAAAAGTGGAATCCTTAAAAGATATTTTGAAGGAAGAATTTTTACCAGATGTAATGTTCGATAGAGACCATTATTTAGAAAGTGGTAAAATTATCAGTCGTGTTTGGGTAGAACTTTCAGAAGTGAGTTTGAATCGAAAAACCGATTGGGAAACGATTTTCAATTTCTTTTATGATAAAATGGAGGCTTTTGAACGTTTCTTTTATGAGAATGAAGATTATATTAAAGATTTAGAGGTGAATACATAGTTGGGAGTTGGAAGATGGAAGGCAAATACAGAAATAAAAAAAGTCCTGATTTCTCAGGACTTTTTTTTACAAACAAACTAATAATTAAAAACAGTAATTGTTTTCTGCAATTACTTTAGCGGCAATTTGCTCACGTAATTTCACTACGTTTGGCATATTTACATATTTTGTATAACGGCGTAATCCCATTAACATCATACGTTGTTCGTCGCCTTCAGCAAAAGAAACAATTCCTTCTTTTCCTTTTTGAGTTACAACATCAACTGCGTTGTATAAATATAATTGTGTCATAGCTATTTGATCCGCTACTTTATCAGCACCTAATTTTTTAGCCATTTTTTCTGTTCTTAACAAAGCACTTTCTGCCATGTAAATTTCAATTAACATATCAGAAGCTGCCATTAATAATTGTTGGTGTGCTTCTAGTTCAGCTCCAAATTTTTGAACTGCTGCTCCAGCCACCATTAAAAATGCTTTTTTCAGTTTGCCAACCATTTCTTTTTCTTCAGCCAATAATTCTGTGTAATCTGGCACATCAAAAGATGGAATTCCCATTAATTCTTCGGCTACAGCCATTGCTGGACCTAATAAATCTACGTGACCTTTCATCGCTTTTTTAACCAACATTCCTACAGAAAGCATACGATTGATTTCGTTTGTACCTTCGTAAATACGAGCAATACGAGCATCTCTCCAAGCCGATTCCATTGGTGTATCTTCAGAGAATCCCATTCCTCCAAAAATTTGAATTCCTTCGTCTGAACAGTGTTGAACATCTTCCGAAACAGCCACTTTCAAGATAGAACATTCAATAGCATATTCTTCAACTCCTTTTAATTCTGCTTCTTGATGTGTATTTCCTTCAGTTTCACGTGCTTCAATTCTGTTTTGAATATCTCCAGCTGCTCTATAAGTCGCACTTTCATCTACATAACAATTCGCTGCCATTTCAGCAATTTTTGCTTGAATAGCTCCAAAGCTTGAAATTGGTGTGTTAAATTGAATTCTTTCATTAGCATATTTTACAGCTCCAGAAATTACTCTACGTTGTGCATCTAAACAAGCTGCTGCTAATTTAATACGACCCACATTTAATGAATTCATAGCAATTTTGAAACCTTCGCCTCTACCAGCTAACATATTTTCAACAGGAACTTTTGTATCATTAAAGAAAACTTGTCTTGTTGAACTTGCTCTAATTCCTAATTTATGTTCTTCTTCACCTAAAGTGATTCCGTTTAAATTTTCTCTATCATATTCTACAATAAATCCTGTAATATTTTTATCATCTTCGATACGAGCAAAAACAATCATTACATTACAAAAACCTGCGTTTGAAATCCACATTTTTTGCCCAGAAATCAAATAATGCGTTCCATCTGCTGATAAAACTGCTTTAGTTTTTCCTGAATTGGCATCTGAACCTGCTCCTGGTTCTGTTAAACAGTATGAACCAAACCACTCACCTGAAGCTAATTTTGGTACATATTTTAATTTTTGTTCTTCTGTTCCGTATAAAGTAATTGGCATCGTTCCAATTCCAGTATGCGCACCAAAAGCAGTTGAGAACGAACCTGTTGCACCAGAAATATAATCACAAACTAAAGCTGTGTTTACAAATCCCATTCCTAATCCGCCATATGCTTCCGGAACAGCTACACCTAAGAAACCTAAAGCACCTGCATTACGCATGGTTTGTTCTGTGTAAGCGTAATCTTTTTTCTCAAATTTATCTTTGTGTGCCCAAAGTTCTTTATCTACGAATTCTTTTACAGAATCACGCATCATAATTTGCTCTTCGTTAAAATCTTCTGGTGTGAAAACGTTTTCACATTTTGTTTCTTTTACAAGGAATTGTCCTCCTCTAGTAATATCTTCCATTTTGTATATTATTTTAAAGTTTTTATTTTGGAACACAGATTTAAAAATTTCAATGCTTCTTAAATCTGTATTCCTCTATTTATTTTTACATTAATTCATAAATTCCGGCAGTTCCTTGTCCCGTTCCGACACACATAGAAACAATACCGTATTTTGATTTTCTTAATTTCATTTCTTCGAATAATTGTACTGATAATTTTGCACCTGTACAACCAAGTGGATGACCCAAAGCAATCGCACCACCATTTACATTGATGATATCTGGATTTAAACCTAATTCGCGAGTTACTGCTAAAGCTTGAGAAGCAAAGGCTTCGTTCAATTCAATTAAATCGATATCTTTTAATGTTAATCCTGCTTGAGATAAAGCTTTTGGAATCGCTTTTACTGGTCCGATTCCCATGATTCTTGGTTCTACACCTGCAGAAGCAAAGTTTACTAAACGTGCAATAGGTTCTAAGTTTAATTCTTTCACCATTTCTTCGCTCATGACTAAAACGAAAGCGGCACCGTCACTCATTTGAGAAGAATTTCCTGCGGTAACAGAACCGTCAGCAGCAAATACTGGTTTTAAATTCGCTAAAGCTTCTACAGTAGTTCCAAATCTTGGACCTTCATCTTTTGAAACAACATACGATTTTGTTTCTTTTTTACCGTTTTCGTTTACAAACGTTTGTTCTATATTAATTGGTACAATTTGACTATCGAATTTCCCATCTGCTTGCGCTTTTAAAGCTTTCATATGTGATTCGAATGCAAATCTATCTTGATCTTCTCTTGAAATATTGAATTGTTTCGCAACGGCTTCAGCTGTTAAACCCATTCCCCAATAGTAATCTTCATTACCAGCGGCAGCGACTTTATAATCTGGAGTAGGTTTGTAACCACCCATTGGAATATAACTCATACTTTCCGCTCCACCAGCAATGATACAATGTGCCATTCCTGATTGAATTTTTGCTGTTGCCATTCCGATTGTTTCTAATCCAGAAGCGCAATATCTGTTGACAGTTACACCTGGAACATCAGTTACTTTTAATCCCATTAAAGAAATTAAACGACCTACGTTTAAACCTTGTTCTGCTTCTGGCATGGCGTTTCCAACCATTACGTCATCAATACGTGTTTTATCGAAATTTGGCAATTGAGCCATCATGTGTTCGATAGTTTCTGCGGCTAATTCGTCAGGTCTTTTAAAACGAAATAAACCTTTTGGTGCTTTTCCAACTGCAGTTCTATATGCTGATACTATATATGCTGTTTTCATAATATTTATTTTTTTATTGAACACGGATTGGAGAAATTCGAGAAATCTAAAAAATTATTAAAATCTCTTATCTCTTTAAACTGTGTTTCGAAATTAATTTCTTAAAGGTTTTCCTTTCGTTAACATAAATTGAACACGTTCTAATGTTTTTCTTTCTGTACAAAGTGACAAGAAAGCTTCACGTTCTAAATCCAATAAATATTGTTCAGAAACTAAAGTTGGTTCAGATAAATCGCCACCCGCCATAACGTAAGCAAGTTTGTTAGCAATTTTTTGATCATGTTCTGAAATATATTGTCCAGCTACCATTTGGTCTGTTCCTACTAAGAACATTCCTAAAGCTTGTTTTCCTAATACTTTAATATCAGTTCTTCTCACAGGCTGTGTATATCCTTGATTTGCCATTTGTAAAGCGACTTGTTTTGCCGTAGCAATTTGTCTGTCTTTATTTACGACAACAATATCTCTTCCTTTTTGAAGTACACCAATATCGAAACCTTCATAAGCAGAAGTTGCGACTTTCGCCATACCAACTGTTAAGAAATACTCTTGTAATACATTTAATTCCACATCATTTTTTCTAAATAAATCTGATGCACGAAGCGCCATTTCTTTAGAACCACCACCGCCAGGAATTACACCAACACCAAATTCTACTAATCCGATATACGTTTCTGCGGCAGCAACTGCTCTATCTGAGTGCATCGTTAATTCGCAACCACCACCAAGTGTCATTCCGTGAGGAGCAGCAATTACTGGGATTGAAGAATAACGGCAACGCATCATCGTGTCTTGGAACATTTTGATAGCCATGTTTAATTCGTCATATTCTTGCTCAACGGCTAACATGAAGATCATTGCTAAATTCGCACCAACAGAAAAATTTGTTCCTTGGTTACCGATAACTAAACCTTCGTACCCTTTTTCAGCCATATCAATTGCTTTGTTGATACCTTGTAAAACGCCAGCTCCGATAGAATTCATTTTAGAAGTGAATTCTAAATTGATAATTCCGTCACCTAAATCGGTAATAATACTTTCGCTATTGTTCCACACTTTTTTGCTTTCGCGAATGTTGTCTAGAATAATAAAAGCGTCTTGTCCTGAAATTTTTGCTGTTTGTTTTGTATCTATATTGTAGAAATAGGTCGCACCTTCTTTTATAGAATAGAAAGACGAATTTCCAGAAGCTAACATATCAGTTACCCAACTTGCAGGTTGATAGCCTTCTGCTTGCATTAATTCAATTCCTTTTTGAACTCCGATAGCATCCCAAATTTCGAATGGACCATTTTCCCAACCGAAACCAGCTTTCATCGCATCGTCAATTTTGTAAAAGGCATCTGTAATTTCAGGAATTCTGTTCGAACAATACGTAAACATTGAAGCGAAGTTTTTACGGTAAAATTCTCCCGCTTTATCTTTTCCTGTGATTAACACTTTAAATCTATCAATTGGTTTATCGATAGTTTTAGTTAATTCTAATGTGCCGAAAGAAGCTTTTTTAGCCGCGCGATATTCTAAGGTATCTAAATCTAAAGACAGAATTTCTTTTCCTTCTTTTTTGTAGAAACCTTGATTCGTTTTACTTCCTAACCATTTATTTTCCATCATTTTATTGATGAATTCTGGTAATTTGAATAAGTCTAAAACTTCGTCTGTTTTACAATTTTCGTAAATTCCGTTAGCTACGTGAACTAAAGTATCTAAACCAACTACATCCACAGTACGGAAAGTTGCTGATTTAGGACGACCAATAACTGGCCCGGTTAATTTATCAACTTCTTCAATAGTTAAACCCATTTCTTTTACTTGGTGAAACAAGCTCATGATTCCGAAGATTCCGATTCTGTTTCCGATAAAAGCGGGTGTGTCTTTAGCAACTACTGAAGTTTTTCCTAAGAATTTTTCTCCATAACCGTTTAAAAAATCTAATACTTCAGATGAAGTTTGTGGTCCTGGAATAATTTCGAATAATTTTAAGTAACGTGCTGGATTGAAAAAATGCGTTCCACAGAAATGTTTTTGAAAGTCTTCACTTCTACCTTCACTCATAAAGTGAATTGGAATTCCAGATGTGTTTGAAGTAATTAACGTTCCTGGTTTACGGAATTTTTCAATTTGTTCGAAAACGCTTTGTTTGATATCTAAACGTTCTACAACCACTTCAATAATCCAATCGCAAGAAGCGATTTTCGCCATATCATCTGTTGTATTTCCAGTAACAATTCTACTAGCAAAACTTTGATGATAAATTGGTGATGGTTTTGATTTTAGCGCATTGGCTAAATGATCGTTTACCAATCTGTTTCGAACCACTTTACTTTCTAAAGTTAATCCTTTTTTTGTTTCTGCTTCTGTTAATTCTCTAGGCGCAATATCCAATAGAAGAACTTCTACTCCGATGTTTGCAAAATGACAAGCAATTCCGCTTCCCATAATTCCTGAACCAATAACAGCAACTTTTTTAATATTACGTTTCATTATATATACTATTATATTGTGTTTACTTGTTTGATATGATATTTTTATCGAAAATTTCTTTCTCTAGAATTTGTTCGTTTATAATTTCGGCCACTTCCATAAAGTTTTGAAGTTGCGCTTCTGTAATTTTAGATTTGATCACTTCATTAAATTGAAGTACGGTTTTTTTTGACAATTCACGTTTAAGTTTTCCTTCTTCTGTAAGAAAGATTAAAACGCCTCTTCCGTCTGCTGGATTTTTTTTACGAACGATTAATCCTCGTTCTTCCATCGACTTTAAAGTTCTTGTTAAACTTGTTGCTTCCATTCCCATTCTTGGACCTAAAGCTGTTGATGGAATACCTTTATCTTTATCAATACTTAACAAAGCAAATCCTGTAGCCATTGTCGCACCATATTTAGCCGCTTCTTCGTTATACATTTTAGCAACAGTTTGCCAAGTATATCTTAAAACGTAATCAATTGTCTTATCTTGCATAGGATTTTTTTTCAAATATAGAAAAAAATACTATGCACGCATAGTATTTGTATAAAATTTTTCATTTATTCTGAAAAAAAATCTGTTTAGTAAAATTACGAAAAAAAAGAAAACGAAAATTATTTAAAAAACAATAAAACGTTAAATTATAAAATGAAGGAAAGTAAATAGAATTTTAGAAATGGTATAAAATAAAAAAAGGCAATCTTTCGATTACCTTTTTTTGAGCCAGTGGAGGGACTCGAACCCACGACCTGCTGATTACAAATCAGCTGCTCTAGCCAGCTGAGCTACACCGGCAAATTGCCTTATATACAATATGAATTTCCTTAAAAAAAGGAAAAAAAGAAATCCTAAGATTACCTTTTTCTGAGCCAGTGGAGGGACTCGAACCCACGACCTGCTGATTACAAATCAGCTGCTCTAGCCAGCTGAGCTACACCGGCGACTCATATTGCAGTGCAAATATAGCCTTGAAATTTTAATTTGCAAAAAAAATAAATGTTTTTTTTTGCCTTTTTTTTTAGTTTAATCCATTCACTTTTGCAACAAATTGATTTGCAGCAACTTCGAATTCTTCTTTAACTAATTTGTAATGTGCTTTTTTATTTTCAACATCTTTTTGGTTAACTTTCACCATTAAAGCATCGAATGCATCGTAGATATCTCCTACTAAAGCCTCAGATGATTCAGTTGGTTTTCCACCAGAAGTCATTTCCCAAATGTATACTATGTTTAAGATATCTCCTAAAACGTAGTTTATTTCTTTTTTCAAGTTTTTAACGCTTGCCATTTTGTTATTTTTAAAAATTATGGTGCAAAAGTAAACAATATATTGATACGCTGCTAATTAAATTGTAATTTCCAGTAGAGAAGTTTCTCCAATAATTTGAAATTCATCCATTATTGCAGGAATTAAAATCGTATCGCCTTTTTGAAATTCTGCTTTAAAATTAGACGTAACTAACGCAAAGTCACCTTCTGTACACATTAAAACTGTGAAAGATTCATTTTTCTTTTTCCAATTGTAATTTCCAGATACTTCCAAAATATTAGTGGTAAAAAAGGGACATGTTACTAAATTAACACTTTCGTTTGTTTCTTTTTGATATTGTACTTTAGTATTGGTTTCCTCGTAATTAATCGCTTCAACTGCTAAATCATTATGCAACTCTCTACCATTACCATCAACATCTACTCTATCCCAATCGTACAATCTATAAGTAATATCGCTTGTTTGTTGGATTTCAGCAATTAAAACTCCAGCTCCAATAGCGTGAACCGTACCGGTTTCTAAGAAAAACGTATCGCCCTTTTTAACAGACGTTTCATTTAAAATACCAACTAAGGTTTTATCTTCTAAATGTATTAAGTAGTCTTTTTTATTAGTTTTATTTTTAAATCCGACAACCAATCTTGCCTTTTCATCGGCTTGCATCACATACCACATTTCGGTTTTACCGAATGAATTGTGTCTTTGTTTGGCTAATTCGTCATTTGGATGTACTTGAATAGACAAATCCTCTTTCGCATCTAAAAACTTAAAAAGCAAAGGGAATTCTAATCCGAATTCCTCAATTGATTTTGAACCTAATAGTTCTGTTGGATATTTTTCGATTAATTCGTTTAAACTTAATCCGGCAAATCCCCCATTAGAAACCACACTAACATCATTAGCAACCGTTGACAATTCCCAACTTTCACCAATATTATTTCCATCAAAAGATTTGTTTAAAATATCTTTCAATTTCGTTCCACCCCAAATTCGTTCTTTAAAAATAGGCTTAAATGTTAATGGATATAACTTCATTTATTCTCCTTTATAAGAAACAAAATTTCGAGGTGTTTCGTATAAAACCACTTCTAAATCTAAATTGACATTAATATGTGTTCTCAATTTTTGCCAAATCACAACACAAATATTTTCAGCTGTTGGATTTAAATTTTCAAAATCTGGAACATCTAAATTTAAATTTTTATGATCGAATGCATCTTCAATGTGTAATTTAATTAAATCTGCTAAAATTTTCACATCTATTACAAAACCTGTTTCTTGATCAATTTCACCGGTAACACTAACTATTAATTCGTAGTTATGCCCATGATAATTTGGATTGTTGCATTTACCAAAAATCGCATCGTTTTTTTCCATAGACCAATCTTTGCGATATAATCTGTGGGCTGCATTAAAATGTGCTTTTCTACTTACTGTTACTTTCATTTGTTTATTTATAAATTTTCATCAAAATGATGATAAAATTCTTCAAAAATTATTTTAAACCAAACGGTATAAATGTCTGGATTGGTAATCATATCATTTTTTATGTCTTCAATTTTCATCCATTTCCAACTTTCCACTTCGTCATCATTTATAACAGGAACATCATTATAATATCCTATCATCACATGATCTAATTCATGTTCTGTTAAACCGTTATCAAAAGGTGCTTTGTAAATAAAATGAAACATTTCCTTTAGCTCTGTTACGAAACCCATTTCTTCGCGAAGACGTCTTGTTCCTGCTTGGATATTTGTTTCATTTTCACGTTGATGACTACAACAAGTGTTCGTCCACAATAAAGGTGAATGGTATTTATGATGCGCGCGTTGTTGCAACATCAATTCCTTTTTATCATTCAAAATAAAAACAGAAAAAGCCCTATGTAACAATGCTTTTTCGTGTGCTTCTAGCTTATTCATTAACCCAATAGGATTGTCATTTGCGTCCACTAAAATAACTTTTTCTTCTACCACTCTGGAAAATTTTAGATGTCAAATTTACAAAAAAAATAATTTTAATAGCAAAGATACACTGAAATAAAGAGTTTAACGCAATGTTAATAAAATTGGGTTGGTTATACCATAAATAATTGTATTTTTACGCTTCGAAAATTTTAAAAGAAAAAATGGGTAAAATCATTGCAATTGCCAATCAAAAGGGTGGTGTAGGAAAAACAACAACTTCAATAAATCTTGCCGCAGCTTTAGGTGTTTTAGAGAAAAAAGTTTTATTAATAGATGCAGATCCGCAAGCTAACGCTAGTTCTGGATTAGGAATTGATGTGGAAACCGTAGAAATTGGAACCTATCAAATATTAGAACATAGTAACAAAGCTGAAGATGGTGTAATTGCTACTACTGCTCCAAATGTTTGGATAATTCCAGCACATATTGACTTAGTTGCCATTGAAATTGAATTGGTTGACAAGGAAAACAGAGAATACATGCTGAAACAAGCATTAAATGACATAAAAGAAGAATACGATTATATTATTATTGATTGCGCACCATCATTAGGTTTGTTAACTTTAAATGCGTTAACCGCTGCTGACAGTGTTGTGATTCCAATTCAATGTGAATATTTTGCATTGGAAGGTTTAGGGAAATTATTGAACACGATAAAAAGTGTACAAAAAATTCACAATCCAGCTTTAGATATTGAAGGCTTACTTTTAACAATGTACGATTCTCGTTTACGTTTATCAAACCAAGTAGTGGAAGAAGTTCAGAAGCATTTTAACAACATGGTATTTACAACCATTATTCAAAGAAACATTAAATTAAGTGAAGCACCAAGTTTCGGTGAAAGCATCATTAATTATGACGCAACCAGTAAAGGCGCAACCAATTACTTAAATTTAGCAGAAGAAATTATCAAGAAAAACAGCACTATATAATGACAAAAGCAGTAAAAAAACCTGTATTAGGAAGAGGATTATCGGCACTTTTAAGTGATCCTTCAAACGATATTAAGTCGGTTGAGGATAAAGGTGCAGATAAAGTTGTAGGAAGCATCATTGAACTTGATATTAATTTTATTGAAATCAATCCGTTTCAACCAAGAACTAATTTCAATGAAGAAACTTTACAAGAATTAGCCAAATCTATCAAAGAAGTTGGTGTAATTCAACCAATTACTGTTAGAAAATTAGAATTTAATAAATACCAATTAATTTCTGGAGAGCGAAGATTACGTGCTTCAAAATTATTAGGACTTTCTACCATTCCGGCATACATCAGATTAGCGAACGATAACGAATCGTTAATCATGGCATTAGTAGAAAATATTCAACGTCACGATTTAGATCCGATTGAAGTTGCTATTTCTTATCAAAGATTAATTGAAGAAGTAAATTTAACTCAGGAAGAAATGAGCGAGCGCGTTGGTAAAAAACGTTCTACTATTACGAACTACTTACGTTTATTAAAATTAGATCCAATCATTCAAACTGGAATGAGAGATGGTTTTATTTCGATGGGACATGGTAGAGCTTTAATTAATATTGAAGATCAAGACGCACAAAGCGATATTTATCATACTGTTGTTACTCAGAATTTATCTGTTAGAGACACAGAAGCTTTAGTGAAAAAATATCAAGAAGGTTTAAAACCAAAAACAGACAAACCAGCTTCAACAAAATCTTTTGAAATCCCTACAGAACAAAAGAAAACTTTTGCTGATTTTTTTGGTACTAAAGTAGATGTGAACGTAGCGGCTAATGGTAAAGGAAAAATTTCTATTCCTTTTCATTCTGAAGAAGACTTTAATAGAATTATGAAATTAATCAACAACTAGTGAAGCAACTTCTTTACATATTTGTTTTTATATTTTTGAGCACACAATTTTCAGTCGCTCAAAAAAAAGAATTAAAAATTGAAACAAAAGAAACTGTAAAAGGCGATATTAATCCATTATCGCCAGCAAAAGCAGCATTTTATTCTGCAATTTTACCAGGATTAGGACAAACGTACAACAAACGTTATTGGAAAATTCCAATCGTTTATGGTGCCATTGGTACCGGAGTTTATTTTATTATTGATAGTAACAAAAAACACAATCAATACAGAAATGAATATAAAAAACGTTTGGCAAATGGCGGTGCAATTGACACTTCTGACCCTACTTATGGCCGTTTAACGACTGAAAGCGTAATTCGAGGTCAAAAATTTTATCAAAAAAACAGAGATTTATCGGTACTTATTACCGCTGGTTTATATATTTTAAATATTGTTGATGCTAATGTTGATGCGCATTTATTGCAATTTAATGTTAATGACGATTTATCTTTAAAACCAGACTTACAAACCAATCCTTATACATACAAACAAGATGTTGGATTTACTTTAACCTATCAATTTTAAAGTCTTTTGTAACATTTTACACAACTCTACAACTAATCAATATGAAGATAGCATTATTAGGTTACGGAAAAATGGGCAAAGTAATTGAAAACATTGCTTTAGAACGCGGACATGAAATTGTTTTAAGAAAAGGAAGTTCTGAAAGTTTTGACGGATTACTGAACGCTGATGTCGCTATTGATTTTAGTGTTCCTACAAGTGCAGTCCATCATATTTCAGAATGTTTAAACCACAATATTCCTGTAATTTCAGGAACTACAGGTTGGTTAGAAAATTACGATGAAATGGTAACTTTATGCCAAGAAAAAAACGGAAGTTTTATTTATGGTTCTAACTTTAGTTTAGGGGTAAATATTTTTTTCGAACTGAATAATTACTTGGCAAAAATGATGAAAAACCTTAAAGACTACAACGTCTCAATGGAAGAAATTCATCACTTACAAAAATTAGACGCGCCAAGTGGAACAGCCATTAGTTTAGCTAAAGGAATTATAGAAAATACAGATTACACCAATTGGACATTAGACAACGCTTCAACGAACGAGATTTATATTGACGCTAAAAGAATAGAAAACATTCCTGGAACACATTCTGTTTTTTACGACAGTAAAGTGGACCAAATTGAAATAAAACATACTGCTCATAGTAGAGAAGGTTTTGCCTTAGGCTCAATAATTGCAGCGGAATGGTTAGTTGGTAAAAAAGGCGTTTTCACTATGAAAGACGTTTTGGGAATATAAGTTAAAAATTTACGATTTACGATTTACAAAATAAATATAGATAAGAAACTATGGAAATGACATCTTGGATTATTACGGTATTAATAATTAGTACTTTACACGGAATATGCACTTGGAAATTATATATAAAAGCTGGTAGAAAAGCTTGGGAAGCATTTGTTCCTGTATATAACGGAATTGTATTAATGCAAATTATAAACCGTCCAAAATGGTGGATGTTTTTAGTATTTTTACCTGTAATCAACTTGTTGATTTTACCTGTAATTTGGATTGAAACACTTCGTACATTCGGTAAGAAAACTACAGCAGATATGTGGTTAGGTGTTGTAACATTAGGATTATATATAGGATATGTAAATTATACACAAGAAGTTTCATACGAAGCGGAACGCGATACAAAACCAGCGACAAAAGCTTTAGATACTTTAGGTTCTTTAACGTTTGCTTTAATTGTAGCTACTTTCGTTCATACATATTTCATTCAACCATTTGTAATTCCATCTTCCTCATTAGAAAAATCTTTATTAATTGGAGATTTCTTATTTGTAAGTAAATTTCATTATGGCGCAAGAACACCGATGACACCAATAGCCGCACCAATGGTTCATGATTCAATTCCTGTAATTAAAAAACTATCTTACTTAAGTAAGCCACAACTTCCTTATTTCAGATTTCCAGCTTTAGAAAAAATAAAAAACAACGACATTGTTGTTTTCAACTGGCCAAGAGATACACTTTCTAACATGTATTTACCTGCCACAGAAAGAATTGACAAACCTCGTGATAAAAAAACAAATTATGTAAAACGTTGTGTAGGAATTGCTGGCGATAGTTTACAAATTAAAAACGGAATTGTTTTTGTAAATGGTAAAGAATTAATTTTACCCGAAAGAGCGAAACCACAATATTCTTACGAAGTTACATATGATATGAATACATCAATTGACTTTGAAGGCATTTTAAAAGAATTAAATGTTACTGATCGTGCTGGTTTTAAAAATGAAACTAGAGATACTTTATTTATTTCTGCTTTAACTTTTGAAGGTGCAGAGAAATTAAAAACAGTTTCAGGAATTAAATCTGTTAATAGAATTATACAAAAAGGTCCAAAAGATGGAGTATTTCCTGATTTCGAAGACGGAAAACCTTCAGTAACCAATGATTGGAATGGAGATAATTTTGGTCCAATTTATATTCCACAAGCTGGAAAAACAGTTGCTTTAAACAAAGAAACTTTACCATTATATAAAATCATTATTACGGAATATGAAGGTAATACTTTAGAAGTTAAAGGCAATGAGATAAAAATTAACGGAAAAGTAGCCAATTCTTACACGTTCAAACAAGATTATTATTGGATGATGGGAGACAACAGACATAATTCGTTAGATGCGCGTTATTTTGGATACACACCAGCTGATCATATTGTAGGTAAACCAATTTTTATTTGGATGAGTTTAGATTGGAATGCAAAAGGTTTATTCAATAAATTTAGAACCGAACGTTTCTTTACAACGGTAAGTGGCGAAGGGCAACCAGAATCTTATTTCAAATATTTCTTAATCCTTTTGGCTGGATATTTTGCTTGGGATTGGTATAGAGGTAAGAAAAAGAAAAAAGAAGCAGATTTACTTTAAATAATTTAAGAGTTGTAATTTAGTTTGCAACTCTTTTTTCATTACAATAGAATTATGAACCAGAATGACATTTTAATTTACCCAACTTATTTTCCATCTATCAGCCATTACATTGCAATGATTGATGCAAAAACGGTTACGTTTGAAGTGGAAGATACGTTTCAAAAACAAACTAATAGAAACCGAATGTACATTTATAGTCCAAACGGAATTCAACTATTAAACATATCAGTGAAGCATGACAGTGCAAACACTAACTTTAAAGACATCAAAATAGACAATCAACATAATTGGCAAAAGAACCATTTTAAATCGTTAGAAGCCGCTTATAAAAACTCTCCGTTTTACGAATATTTTGTGGATGATTTGCGACCCTTATTCGAAAAGAAACACGAATTTATGTTAGACTTGAACTTCGAGATATTTGAATTGGTAAATGAAGCTTTAGGCATTTCTATTCCTTTTGAAAAAACTACAGAATACTTCCATGAAGTTACAGACAAAACCGACTTTCGTTATTTGGTGAATGGTAAAAAAGACAGCACTCAAATTGAACCTTACACTCAAGTTTTTGATGACAAACATGGTTTCATTAATAATTTATCCATTTTAGATCTTTTATTTAATGAAGGAAGATATGCGGTGGATTATTTAAAACAACATAGTTTGTAGATAATTAACTTAGCAGATTTTAAAACATCATAAAAACAAAAATGCCCCGATATGTATCGGGGCATTTTTTATATTCTTAAGTTGTAACTTATGAGTTATGCTCTTGTTCAACGATTGTTTTATCGTATTTAGTCATCGTATCTACTAATACTGGAGTAGCAATAAATAATGATGAATAAGTTCCTACAATAATACCGATTAACATCGCGAAGATGAATCCACGGATTGAATCTCCACCGAAAACAAACATAATAGATAATACTAAAATCATCGTTAATGAAGTATTTAAAGTACGTGATAATGTAGTATTAATCGAATCATTTACAATTTGATTAAAGTTACCATGGTGAGATCTAATTCCTAAGAATTCACGAACTCTATCAAATACAATTACAGTATCATTCATAGAATATCCAATTACAGTAAGAATTGCAGCAATAAAGTGCTGATCAATTTCCATATGGAATGGCATGTATTTGTATAATAAAGAGTAAATTCCTAATACAAAAATAACGTCATGCGCAACAGCAGCAATTGCTCCTAATGAATATTGGTATTTTCTAAATGAAATTACTAAGTATAAACATACTAATAACATGGCTCCTAATACTGCCCAATATGCATTTGTTTTGATATCATCTGCAATTGACGGACCAACTTTCATAGCTTGTAATACACCAATTGTTTTACCTTCTTCAGTATTAGTAAATTGCTGATAAGAAATTGGTTTAGCGAAGAATTTTTTCAATCCTTCATATAATTTTTGATTTACTTCTTTATCAACTTCAACACCTTGTTTGTCAATTTTGTATTTCGTAGTAATTTTCAATTGTTGATCGTTACCAAACGTTTTAGCTTCAGCTTTTTCGAAATACTCAGCAGTTGAAAGTGCATTTGAAACTGCTTCAGAAGAAACTTTTTGGTCAAACTGAACTTGGAATGTTCTTCCTCCTACGAAATCAATTCCTTGATCAAATCCATTTACATAGAATGAAACGAAACTAATAACACAAACTGTTAAAGAGAAGATATACGTAAACTTCTTGATTTTTAAGAAATCGAAGTTGAAACCAGTAAACCAGTTTTTAGTAATATTTGTAGAGAATTGTAAACTTCTACCTTTAGCAATATCTGCATCGATAAAGAAACGAGCGATAAAGATTGAAGTAAATAATGAAGTTAAAATACCAATTAATAAAGTAATGGCAAAACCTCTAATCATTCCTTCACCAAAAATATATAAAATAGATCCAGTTAAAATATGAGTAACGTTCGCATCAATAATAGAACGCATAGCACCTTTCCATCCGAAAGCAGTTTTCACTGCGTCTTCTAATGACAAACCTGCTCTTAATTCTTCTTTTGCTCTTTCATAGATAATAATGTTCGCATCCACTGCAGTACCCATTGTTAATACGATACCAGCAATACCAGGTAATGTTAATACAAAACCAAAGTTAGCCATTGCACCAAACAATAACACTAAGTTTAATAATAAAGCAACGTTTGCATACCATCCAGCTCTTCCGTAATAGAAAACCATCCAGAAAGAAACTAATAATAAACCAATTAATGAAGATAAAATACCGTTATCAATTGCTTCTTGACCTAAAGATGGTCCAACAACAGCTTTTTGTACAATTTCTGCTTTAGCTGGTAATTTACCTGCTCTTAATACGTTTTCTAAATCGGCAGTTTCTTCTAAAGTAA
This sequence comes from Flavobacterium facile, assembly GCF_036321945.1. Classification (NCBI taxonomy): domain Bacteria; kingdom Pseudomonadati; phylum Bacteroidota; class Flavobacteriia; order Flavobacteriales; family Flavobacteriaceae; genus Flavobacterium; species Flavobacterium facile. The sequence continues at coordinate 27,942 of NZ_JAZAYT010000023.1, read as the reverse complement.
AACTTCCAGAAATTTGAGTTTGTCCTCCAGAAATTGCTGCTTTAGCAGTTGCTGCAGAATATACGATGTTATCTAAAACGATACAAACTTGATTTCCTTTTTTAGCGATATCACCAGTTAATTGTTCCCATTTTCTAGAACCAACTGGATTCATTTGCATACTTACTGCTGGTTTACCAAATTGGTCAAAATCAGCACTAGCATCTGTAACAGCACCACCTAATAATGGAGCAATACCATCAGAAGTACCTTTTAAGATGTATAATTCAACAATATCACCTAATTTTTCATTTGTTTTTCCCCAAGCAAATTTTGCATAAGATGCAGTTGCTGGTAATAAAGCTCTAATATCAGCTCTTTTTAAATAAGAGTTAATTCTAGCAGTATCTTTTACATTATAAGCATACAATCCAGAAGGACCAGAGATAGCTTTTTCAAATAATGGTCCTAAATCTTGCGCTTGTTTTTTAGCCGGGTTTTTTCCGTCAGCTAATAAATCGTTTACTTTTGCTTTTGAATCTAAAGCTTTAGTAGTGTCAACTGCAACATCTTTAGTAGCAACTTTTTTATCTGTAACTTTTAAAGCTTCGTTGGCAGCAGTAAAGAAATTACCTAATTCTTCTGGTCTTAATGTTTCCCAGAATTCTAATTGTGCTGTACTAGATAATAATTTCTCAACTCTATCTAAATCTTTCGCACCTGGTAATTCTACTAAAATTCTTCCAGTTTCACCAATTTTTTGGATGTTTGGTTGCGCTACTCCGAATTTATCGATACGTTTTGTTAGCACTTTATAAGCACTTTCAATAGATTCCGCAACTTTTCTTTTTAAGATTACTTTTACCTGATCATCAGACATGTTTAACTGAATTTCATCAGATAAATTTCTATTGTAAAACACTTCAGGTGAAGCTAATTTTAAAGTTCCTTTAGATTCTGTATTGAAAGCATCAAAAAAGGCATCTAAATAATCTTGATTTCCTTTTCTTTCTTCAGTAGCTCTAGTTAAAGCTCTATTGAAAGTTGGATCATTAGAATTGTTAGATAAAGTTTTTAAAACGTCTTTAACAGAAACTTCAAGAGTTACGTTAATACCACCTTCTAAATCTAACCCTTTGTTGATTTGTTGTTTTTCTATTTCCTCATAAGTAAAGCTAGCAAAACCTAAGTTTAAAACTTCTTTTTTCTTTAATGATTTTAAATAGTTTAATTCTTTCTGAGAATCTCCTTTCGCAAACTCTTTCGCATCTTTTACAATTCCGTTAGCAACAAACGTAAATGAAAGTTGATAGATACAAGCAATCGTAAAAATGATTGCGAAGAATTTAATTAGTCCTTTGTTTTGCATTATAGTTAATTTTAGTTATTTTCTTTAAAAACGGACAAATATATCATTTCATAAAGGATAAAACAATTTTATTTTAGTCAAAAATTTATTTTTTATTAATATTTAATCAACTTTTTTGTTAATTAATTAATTTTTAAGCTTTAAGACACCGTTAAGACATTTAAATTAATTTAATATTTATTTTCCTCGATTTGAATTCAAGCCTATTTTAAACCTAAAAAGAACAAAGAAGACAAAAAAAAAGCGCTGAAATAGTTCAGCGCTTTTTAAAATTTATCGTTTACAACTTTTACTTATCAGTAATCGTAGATTCTGCAATTTTTTTATACGTTCCATTCTCTAATTTCTCACGAATAGCTTCAAAAGCAGTTAATGTTTCATCAATATCTTCTAAAGTATGTGTTGTTGTAGGAATCATTCTTAATAAAATCATCCCTTTTGGAATTACTGGATATACTACGATTGATAAGAAAACACCATAGTTTTCTCTTAAATCGTTAACCATAATCATCGCTTCCGGGATACTTCCTTCTAAATAAACTGGAGTAATACACGTATTTGTATCTCCAATATTAAATCCTTTTTCTTTTAATCCGTTTTGTAACGCATTAACATTCACCCAAAGTTTGTCTTTAATTTCAGACGAATTACGCAACAACTCTAAACGTTTTAATGAACCAATAGTTTGAATCATTGGTAACGCTTTTGCGAACATTTGAGAACGTAAATTATATTTTAAATAATCGATAATGTCTTTATCAGCAGCTACGAAAGCTCCAATATTTGCCATCGATTTTGCAAAAGTTGAAAAATAAACATCAATTCCGTCTTGACAACCTTGCTCCTCACCTGCTCCAGCTCCAGTTTTACCTAAAGTTCCGAAACCATGTGCATCATCAACTAACAAACGGAAATTGTATTTTTTCTTCATTTCTACAATTTCTTTCAACTTACCTTGTTGACCACGCATTCCAAAAACTCCTTCTGTAATGAACAAAATACCACCACCAGTTTCAGTAGCTAATTTTGTAGCACGTTGTAAGTTTTTTTCCATACTTTCAATGTCATTATGACGGTATGTAAAACGTTTACCCATATGCAAACGAACACCATCAATGATACAAGCATGTGCATCAACATCATACACAATTACATCGTTTTTTGTAACCAAAGCATCAATAGTTGATAAAATCCCTTGGTAACCAAAATTTAATAAGTAAGCCGATTCTTTCATTACGAAAGCCGCTAATTCTCTTTCTAATTGTTCGTGAGCATCAGTATGACCACTCATCATACGAGCACCCATTGGATAAGCTGCACCATATTGCGCTGCCGCTTCTGTATCTGCTTTACGAACTTCTGGATGATTGGCTAAACCTAAATAGTCATTCAAACTCCAGTTTAATATATTTTTTCCTTGAAATTGCATTCTTGGACCTAATTCACCTTCCAATTTAGGAAACACGAAATATCCTTCTGCTTGTGAAGCCCATTTTCCTAATGGCCCTTTATTTTGCTGTATTCTTTCAAATAAATCTTTAACCATAATACTATACTTAATTTGTGGTGCAAAAGTATAAATAAAAAAACGTTTTTTATAATTTTTTTTATGGAGTCCCCTCAAACCCATTTTATTAAGTTTTAAACTATAATCTATACATTTGAAAAAACATATTTGCAGAAAATAAAGTTTTACTTATCTTTGACATTCATATGAAAGCAATTAAAATTATCGAGTGTCCGCGCGATGCTATGCAAGGCATCAAAACTTTTATTCCAACTGAAAAAAAAGTACAATATATTCAATCGTTATTACGAGTTGGGTTTGATACTATTGATTTCGGAAGTTTTGTGTCGCCAAAAGCCATTCCACAAATGCAGGATACTGCTGAAGTTTTAGCACAATTAGATTTATCGCAAACTACAAGCAAATTATTAGCTATTATTGCTAATACTCAAGGTGCAGAAATAGCTTCTAAACACAAGGAAATTCAATATTTAGGTTTTCCTTTTTCTATTTCAGAAAATTTTCAAATGCGAAACACGCACAAAACCATTGCCGAAGCCTTAATTAGTTTACAAGAAATTTTAGAAATCGCAGATAAATCGAATAAAGAAGTTGTTACCTATATTTCTATGGGATTTGGAAATCCATACGGCGACCCTTATAATGTAGAAATTGTTGGAGAGTGGACAGAAAAATTAGCTAATATGGGTGTGAAAATTTTATCACTTTCCGATACGATTGGATCTTCTACACCGGAAACGATTGATTATTTATTCCGAAATTTAATTCCAAAATACCCTAATATCGAATTTGGCGCACATTTACATACTACTCCAGACACTTGGTTCGAAAAAGTAGATGCGGCTTACAAAGCTGGATGTCTTAGATTTGATGGTGCAATAAAAGGTTATGGAGGTTGTCCGATGGCAAAAGACGACTTAACTGGAAACATGCCAACTGAAAAATTATTGTCTTATTTCACAGCAGAAAAAGCTAATACAAATTGTCATCCAATTAGCTTTGAAAGCGCTTATAACGAAGCTTTAAAAATCTTTAACGCTTACCACTAGTAAAGTTAACAATGGTAAATATATCTTTCAACTCTTTTCTTTTGCTTAATTTTTGCGGATTTACAAACAGATAAAACGCAAACAATACTGACAAGATAATAGATACAAATATTTTTCCTGCAATATTTCCTATCATTAATTCAGTATAATTAACTTCTGAATAAAAATTCAAAGTATAAAACAAAATTGAATCTAAAACCGAAGTAATTATACTCGCACCTAAAAACTGAATGAAATAATTTTCATGAAATTTAGACTCTAAATATCTATAAACAATGATTATAAATATCATATCTAAATACAACAATACAATTCCCGAAAAAAACAGACTTATATCAAAGTTGAAAATCTCCGCTAAAAAAGTAGTGTTTTTAGAATAACTATCTGTTAAGATTTGCTCCAAAGAAATATAAGATAAAAAAACTAGAATGATATTACTAAAAACTATTCCATAAATTGCACTTCGCACTCTAATAATACTTTCATTTCTAAAAATCAGTATAATCGCAAATAAAGTTGAAATAAAAATCAAGGTTGAACCAGGCGAAAACAGAAAAAAATCGAAATACAAATTATAGACATTTCCAGAAAGTATCGTTTGAAAAAACTGCATAGTTCCTAAAAAAACGAACAACAATCCTATTCCAAAATGTTTCTTAGACGCATGTAAACCTAATATCATCAACCCGACAATTAAAGTTTCTAAAAGAAAATATATAAAAGTATCCATTTCACAAATATAATTATTTATCTCAGTTAACAATTATTTAGTATAAAAATGATTGATAATTAGTGTTTTTTTACTAAATTTGCACGCAATTTAACTACAATTGCAGCATGAAAGCACACAGCTCAAAAATCATTGGAGAAGGACTAACGTATGACGATGTTCTTCTAATTCCAAATTATTCCGAAATACTTCCAAGAGAAGTTTCTATTCAATCAAAATTCAGTAAAAACATTACCTTAAACACGCCTATTGTTTCCGCAGCAATGGACACGGTTACAGAAAGCGCTATGGCAATTGCTATGGCTCAAGAAGGTGGAATTGGAGTTTTACACAAAAATATGACTATTGCACAACAAGCTGCTGAAGTTAGAAAAGTGAAACGTGCTGAAAGCGGGATGATTATCGATCCTGTAACTTTACCATTGACTGCAAATGTTGGTGATGCTAAAAATGCCATGAGAGAATTCGGTATTGGCGGAATTCCAGTTGTAGATACAAATGGTGTTTTAAAAGGAATTGTTACCAATAGAGATTTGCGTTTTGAAAAAGAAAACAGCAGAATCATCACAGAAGTAATGACTTCTGAAAAATTAGTAACTGCTGGAAAAGGAACTACTTTAGCTGCTGCCGAAGAAATACTACAAGAAAGTAAAATTGAAAAACTACCTGTTGTGGATGCCGATTTTAAATTAATTGGCTTAATCACTTTTAGAGATATTACGAAATTAACTCAAAAACCAAACGCCAACAAAGATAAATTTGGACGTTTACGTGTTGCAGCCGCTTTAGGCGTTACAGGTGATGTTTTAGAACGTTGCGAAGCTTTAGTAAACGCTGGAGTTGACGCTGTGATTATCGATACAGCTCACGGACATACGAAAGGTGTGGTTGATGTATTGAAACAAGTTAAAACAAAATTCCCAGAAATTGATGTAGTAGTTGGAAACATTGCTACTCCAGAGGCTGCTTTATATTTAGCTGAAAATGGTGCTGATGCGGTAAAAGTTGGAATTGGACCTGGTTCAATTTGTACAACACGTGTTGTAGCAGGTGTTGGTTTTCCTCAATTTTCTGCAGTATTAGAAGTTGCTGCTGCTTTAGAAGGAACTGGAATCCCAGTAATTGCTGATGGTGGTGTTCGTTATACAGGAGATATTCCAAAAGCATTAGCTGCTGGAGCATCGTGTGTAATGTTAGGTTCGATGTTAGCAGGAACGAAAGAATCTCCAGGTGAAACTATTATTTTTGAAGGAAGAAAATTCAAATCATATAGAGGAATGGGCTCTGTGGAAGCGATGAAAGAAGGTTCTAAAGACAGATACTTCCAAGATGTGGAAGATGATGTTAAAAAATTAGTTCCAGAAGGAATTGTAGGTCGTGTACCTTATAAAGGAGAATTAAACGAAAGCATGCAACAATTCATTGGTGGACTTCGTGCCGGAATGGGTTATTGCGGTGCTAAAAACATAGAAACTTTACAAGCCACTAGCAGATTTGTAAGATTAACATCAAGTGGAATTAGCGAAAGCCACCCACATAATGTTACGATAACTAAAGAAGCTCCGAATTACTCGAGATAATTTCAGCATTCAGTCTCAGTTTTCAAATAAAAAAAAATCCATTCCCATATCGGAATGGATTTTTTATGCAAATTACTCCGTTTTTATACTCTTAAAAATTTTATATTGTGTTTCTACAACGGTTTCATTAAAACCATGAGCCGCATTTGGTAATAAATAATATTCCTTTTTAGGCGCTTTAATTTTTTCGAAATATTCTTTTGACTTTTCTTTAGGCGTCATAATATCTTCATTTCCTTGAATGAAATAAACCGGAATTTTAAAATCTAAATTGTCTTTTAAAAAATTAATATTCGCACTCATAGATTGCACTCCCAACTTCTCATCTCCCACATAATTTACAAACGAATAATCATCTCCATCTGCTCTGTTTTTATTGTCAATATCATTATCATATGTTGCAGAAAGTTGAAACCAATTACTTGGTGCAGGCGTAGAATTCATTCTTTCGTATTTCTTTAAAACTCTAAAAAGCAAACCAACATTTTTCGCTCTGCTATAAGGCGGTTTACCAATACTATTTAATAGTTCCAAAGCTTCTTTATCCTTTTTCTCTTCAGCCATTTTATAAATCTTAGTATAAAATTCTACATCAATATTTGGAGTAACAATTTGAGAATGTCCCACATAAGCAAAAAAAAGTTCTGGTTGTTTTGTGACTATTTTCACACCAAGTGCAGAACCCCAAGAAGTACCAAAAAGAATGATTTTTTGTTTATCTAAATACTTTAAAAGGTATTTGGACACCTCAACTCCGTCTTTAGCCATTTGTTCAAGAGTTAATGGATTCGCTTGTAAATATTCTGGTGTAAGTTCTTCTGGTGGCGAATTTTGTCCATATGTTCTTCCTGTTCCGCGCTGATCCCATTGCACAATAATAAAATCCTTTTCCAAATCTTTATACATCACATCTACATATGGACTAATTGGACTTCCTGGTCCACCATGAATAAATAAAATAATCGGTTTTGAAGGATTTCCTTTTATAGTAATCCATTGTTCAATACCATTTATTAAAACGAATTTTTCTTCAGAAATAGGTTTTTCTAATTTCGAATTGTGTTGAATTGTTTCAGTTTTTGGATTTACAGTTAATAACGAAACTTCGCTATTGTCAGCATTTTTTAATTGGGCTAAACCTAAGAAAGGCAATAAAATAAATAAAGATGTAATTTTCATGATTCAAATTTTTAGTGGTTCGTAATAATTTGAAGCAAAATTGCGTGATTAGTTTTACGTTGGCGACCGAATGAAAAAAGTCGAACCCATTTTAAATGATAAAATGAGTTCGACTTTTTACAAAACCCTAATATTTAAGACTTTCTAAACTCAGTTGGTGTTTGATTGGTATGTTTTTTAAAAGCAGTATTGAACGACGATTTAGAATTAAAACCGACTTCATACAAAATTTCTAAAACAGTAACCTTACTTTTTGAGGCGTCTTTTAAAATTTCTTTGGCTTTAACGATTCTATATTCATTAATAAAATCAAAAAAGTGCTTGTTCATGTGATGGTTAATCAAAATGGATAAATCACGAACTGAAATATTAACTTGTTTAGATAATTCTTGAATGGTTAATGATGGTTCGAGATAAGATTCGTTTTCGGAAACATATTTTTTTACTTTTTCTATTTGAGAAATAATTTCTGGAGATTTTGAACTTCCAGATAAATCTTCCTTAACAAAAACATCCTTTTTATTTAGTGCTTCATTTACCGACAACATAGTTGAATCGACACCTTTAAAAAGTTCTGGATTATTTAAAGCTTTCAAAACAAACCAACAACTTATAAATAAAGCAACAATTCCGATGATTACATTGGAACCATTTAATAATGCATTATAATCCGTATATCTAATTAACGATTTAAAGAAAACAACAGAATGTGCTAATAAAAACAGAACCGTCATTTGAAACAACCATTTGTAAGAAGAATTATCCGAATTGGTGAAATTCTCGAAGTAAGTTTCTTTGTACGTTTTCAAAATTCTAAAAATTAAAACGATATAAAAAACGTATTGAATTTCAACTAAAACATAAAAAAATCTAATTTCTGTCATTTGTTTAAAATGCTCAAAACCATAATTGCTTTGGATTTCGTTTGCGAAATAAAACCTTGGAATTAGTACTAAATTAGCTATTACAAAAGGAAGTAGCAGTAGTAAATCTTTTGGTTTCAATTTAAAATCTGAATAACAAACTAACTTAACGTACAAGTAAAAAACTGGCATTATTAACAAACTCGTTGTCATTCTAAAAACTTCAAAACTCAAAGTACTAGTAAAATAATTATCAGAAAAAAAACTACTTAAATCAAAAGCAGAAAGCAACAAGAATAAAGCAAAAAGTCTATTTTTTAATTTACTTTTTGTTGGAACGGTTAGCAAGAAAAAGGCAAAAAGAAGTATTACAAAAACAGTAATTAAAGCAATTATATTTAAAAAAATGAATTTATCCATTTGTTTTTTTTTGCTAATTTAATGATTATATTCACAAATATGCTTTTGAGTTATAATTCGTTTTTGAAACCTTTTAAGTTAGAAAAAAAAATCCTGCCAAAATGAATTAGCAGGATTTCAATTTTCTTTATTCTGAATGACAAAATTAAATCCCCAAATAATTACTTGGCGTAATTACTTTTAATTCTGATTTAATATCGTCAGAAACATTCAAGGTTTCAATAAACGCATGAATCGAATCTTTATTGATAACTGTATTCGTTCTAGTCAAATCTTTTAACGCTTCGTATGGATTTGGATACCCTTCTCTACGTAAGATTGTTTGAATCGCTTCTGCAACAACTGCCCAGTTTTTCTCTAAATCTTCCGCGAATTTTGATTCGTTTAATAACAATTTATTCAATCCTTTTAATGTCGCTTCAAAAGCAATAAGTGTATGTCCGATTGGCACACCAATATTTCGTAAAACCGTACTATCTGTTAAGTCACGTTGTAATCTTGATAAAGGTAATTTCGCAGATAAATGTTCGAAAATCGCATTCGCAATTCCTAAATTTCCTTCTGAGTTTTCGAAATCAATTGGATTGACTTTATGTGGCATTGCTGAGGAACCGATTTCTCCTGCTTTAATTTTTTGCTTGAAATAATCCATAGAAACGTAAGTCCAAATATCTCTGTCTAAATCGATTACTATCGTATTGATACGCTTTAAAGCATCGAAATACGCTGCAAAATGATCGTAATGTTCAATTTGTGTTGTTGGAAATGAATGACGTAACCCTAAAGTTTCTTCTACAAATTTTGAACCGAAAGCTTTCCAATCGTGGTTTGGATAGGCGACTTTGTGTGCGTTATAATTTCCTGTAGCACCACCAAATTTAGCCGCAAAAGGAACATTGAATAACAAACGCATTTGCTCTTCAATTCGTTCAACGAAAACTAAAATTTCTTTTCCTAAACGTGTTGGCGAAGCAGGTTGTCCGTGTGTACGAGCCAATAATGGAATATCCTTCCATTCTGTAGCCAACTCTTTTAATTTTTGTACAATTGCAATTAAACTTGGTAAATATACATTTTCAAAAGCTTCTTTTGCAGAAAGTGGAATCGCAGTATTATTGATATCTTGAGACGTTAATCCGAAGTGGATGAATTCTTTAAAGGCTTCTAATCCGAATTCGTCAAATTTCTTTTTGATAAAATATTCAACCGCTTTTACATCGTGATTGGTTGTTTTTTCTGTTTCTTTAATCCAAAGTGCATCTTCAGTAGAAAAATTTTCATAAATACCTCTCAATTTTCCGAAAAGGTTCTTATCTACACCTTGTAATTGCGGTACATTATATTCGCACATGGCAATAAAATATTCTACCTCAACTAAAACTCTATATTTAATTAAAGCTTCTTCAGAAAAATAAGCGGATAACGATTTGGTTTTACCTCTGTAACGACCATCAATTGGCGATACGGCATTTAATTCAGTTAGTTGCATGATGTTGTGTTGTTATTTAAGGCGCAAATTTAGTAATTAGTGATTAGTTATCTGTAATTAGTTTGGAGTTTTTTTAAAACACAGATTGAAAAAATTATATTAATTAGTGAAATTTCTCTAATCTGTGTTCTGCTACTTATAATTTCTTTTTCAAAATCTCCATGCCTTCACTGGCACTCATGGGTAAAACTTCTAACGGATTAGCTAAATCGTAAATAGTTGCTGGATTCGGATCGATATAATAAACTGGAACGTGAGATTTCGCATAATGCATCAAACCCGCCGCAGGATAAACTTGTAAAGACGTTCCGATGATAATCACAACATCGGCAGTTTGCATATGTGGAATCGCTAAATCTATTGCAGGAACTTGTTCACCAAACCATACGATATCTGGACGTAATTGTTCTGCATTTTCGTTAACATCACCCAAATGAATATCAGTTTCCCAATAAATACTTTCATTTTCTGAAAACTCACCACGCACTTTTACTAATTCGCCATGCAAATGCAAAATGTTTGTACTTCCAGCACGTTCATGTAAATTATCTACGTTTTGAGTAATAATTTGAACGTTGAAATTTTGTTCTAACTCGGCTAAAATTTCATGACCTTTATTAGGCTGAACTTCTTTCAATTGCGCACGGCGTTTGTTGTAAAAATCCAAAACCAACGCGGGGTTATTCTTCCAACCTATTGGCGAAGCAACTTCCATAATATCGTGATTTTCCCAAAGTCCGTTCGAATCTCTAAAAGTAGAAATTCCGCTTTCTGCACTCATTCCTGCTCCTGTTAAAACTACTATTTTTTTCATAAATGTAAAATTTATTTATTAGCGGTCATTTATGGTATCGCTTTATTTTCATTGGTGTTTGCTTACACAAACTTGTTGTTAATTGCGATTTCATATTCTTTATTTGAAGCTATTTCCCGCTATCCGCTATATCTTTTTATTTTATTCTCTTCGAAAGTACTTCAAAAAACTCAGAGTAAAATCGCAACTAACAAAATAAAAAGGATGCCGCTACTATCGGGGCTAATTTTTTATATTTGCAGTAAATTTAAGAAAATGCCAAAAAACAAACTCGCTTTATTAGAATATTTAGAGAACTTCATGTCTGAAAACAGAAAAAACAGATTTATAGATGTCTTAAAAAACAGAACCAATCATTTTACGATTGCTATGGAAGATGTGTTTCAATTACACAACACCAGTGCGGTAATGCGTAGTTGTGAGGTTTTTGGAATTCAGAATTTACATATTGTAGAGCAACGTTACGGAAAAGCAATTGACAAACAAATTGCCATGGGTGCCGAAAAATGGGTAGATATCAATCAGCATCACGACATGAAAAGTTGTATTGCGAGTTTAAGAGCACAAGGTTATCAAATTATTGCTACTACACCACATAACGAATCTTGCATGTTAGATGAATTTGACGTGACTAAAAAATCAGCGATATTTTTCGGAACTGAGATTGATGGACTTTCTGAAGAAGTAATGAAAGAAGCAGATGGTTTTATTAAAATTCCGATGGTTGGTTTTACCGAAAGTTTAAACATTTCTGTATCGGCAGCTTTAGTGATTCAGGACATAACGAATAGAATGCGTCATACAGATATTGCTTGGCAATTAACCGAAGATGAAGTATTAGAAAAACGTTTAGATTGGACCAGAAAAACGATTAAAGATATTGATTATATTGAGAAGCAGTTTGTGGAAGAAGAGTCAAGTAAAAAGTAAAAAGAACCAAGTAAAAAGTAAAAAGAGCCAAGTAAAAATATACTGACTCTTTTTTAATTAAATATTAATCTTTTTATTTTCTCCTTAAAACTTTATAATCATTGTACGAAGTCGCCAAAGCATCTAATACTTGTAAGTCACTTGCTGATAGAATAAAGTTTCTATAATAATTACATTTTATTACTGTTTTTTTTCAAACCACAAATCTCGAATTCTACTCATCGTAATAGATAAACCCGTAATACTTCGTTTTTTGTTTCTTTTATATTTTGAAACAGCCATTCCTGACCAACTCAAAACATCTTGTTTTAAAATTTGAATATCAAATTCGCCAAAACGACTATGATATCCAATTAGTTTATCATCTTTTAGACTAATCGTATAAAAAGTTTCTAACTCAGAGCTATAAAACGTTCCGGTATATTCTTTTAAGTCTTCTATTAAAAGTGGTTTATCCACGTATTTTTCAAAAACATCTATTGAATTGTCTGCGGAAATCAATTTCATTGTATTCGTATTGACATCAAATTTTACAAGCAACTTTTCATTAACACCTCCCATTTGAAATTCAGTTGTTGTAATAGGAATTAATGGTGATTTTTTATTGTTACTACGTAAATACCATAAAGTATTATTTTCTACATAAATTTTTCGAGAATAGTTATTCTTATCACTCCAATACATTCCTTCATATTTTTTTAAAACTTCATCATTTAGGGTAATGGGCTTAATTTCTTCCTGATGGATTTCAGAAAGTAATTTGCTTTGCAAAAAAAGTTGGCTAATTTGATCGGCTGTTTTTGCTAATTGATTGGATGCAAAATTGGATAGTATTATAATTTCTAAATTATCATCAGGATAACTATACATTACGGATCGAAAACCTGCAATTGCACCAGTATGTTGAATTCTATGATTTCCGAAAAAATCATCCACAAAAACGCCAAAACCATAATTGTTTTTTTGTCCAGAATTTAAAACGTCAACGGTTTTAAGCATTTCGAAAGCACTTTTCCAATTCGTCGAAACTTCATTAAAATTTTTCATCCATTTTAAAACATCCTTACTTGTAGAATAGACATTTGAAGCACCATACGTTAAATCATTGTTCTCAACATAATTAAAAACTGAAGGTTCGATTTCTGAGTAAGATGTCGCTACTTTTGAAACTACATTAGAACTGTTTTCTTCTATAAAAGTAGCATTCATTTGAAGAGGTTGAAATATTTTTTCTTTCATCCAACTTTTAAAATTCTGTTTTGATACGTTTTCGATAATTTTCGCAAGTAAAATATAACCTGAATTAGTATACATATATTCTGAACCCGGTTCAAAATTCAATGCCGTTTGTTTTGTTAAATAACGATAAACATCTTCATTTGAGATAGCGTCACCATCTCGCCATCCAGCAAGTCCAAACAATTCCGGAGAACTTCTAAAACCACTAGTATGATGTAATAAATGTCGAATAGTTATTGGTTTTCTAAAATTATTTAGTTCTGGCAAATACTTTTTAATATCGTCATCAATAGATAACTTACCTTCCATTTGTAATAAAACAATTCCCATTGCGGTAAATTGCTTTGACATGGAACCAATATTAAAAACACTTTCTGAAGTATTTGAAATTTTATATGAAATATTTTCCAAACCATAGGCTTTTTCAAAAACCGTTTTATTGTTTTGAGTTACCAGAACAACACCACCTGGACCGTTTGAATTTTCCCACATTGAAAACAAACCATCAATGTCGTTTGTAATGTTTTGACTTGTTACTGAAAATGTGGTAAATACTGTGAAGTACAAAAAAATTATTTGTTTCATTTTTTTAGATCATTAAGTTAATAATGAAACAAATGTGAAGATTTACAAAGTAGTAGAAAACTTAATTATGCAAACTCCATTTTTATGTCTGCAAAATAAGAAATTTTGCAAAAAGACAAATTTTAAAATAGTATAGATTTATAGTTTAGCTTTTAATTTGCGAGAAAAAATGATCGCGGTACGTTTCTGAAATGGGGATAATTTCTTTTGAAATTTTTATTCTGCTTCGTTCTATTTCATCAATTTTACTGATTGAAACCATATACGATTTATGTACACGACAAATTAAATTTGCAGGAAGAAGCTGTTCTAATTCGGAAAAATTTTGAAGTGTCATTATTCTTTTATTTATGGTATGAATTCTTCTATAATCTCGCATTCCTTCAATAAACAGAATTTCATCAATATTGACTTTTTCCAATCGACTTTCTGTTTTAATAAAAATAAATTTAGAATTTAATTCCTTGTGATTAATCGACTTACTATCTTGAATTTTATCCACTGCTTGCAAAAACCTTTCAAATGTAAATGGTTTTAATAAATAATCTGTAACATTAAGTTCATACCCTTTTAAAGCATATTCGGAATACGCTGTTGTGATTATGACCTGACAATTTAATTTGGAATTTTCCAGCAATTCAATACCCGACAACTCATCTAAATTGATATCTAAAAAAAGTAAATCTACTTTATTAGATTTTAAAAACGCCAATCCTTCCAACGCATCATCAAAAGTGGCTAGCAAATTTAAAAAAGGTGTTTTCTCTACAAAACCCTTAGTTTTTTCCAAAGCTAAAGGTTCGTCTTCAATGATGATACAAGAATATTTAATCATTCGCTAAGGTTAAATTTACTTTATAAATGTCGTTATGTTTTGTTATGGCTAAGTTATGTTTTTTTGGATACATTAATTCAATTCTCTTTTTAATCAATTCGTTTCCTAAACCATTAAATTCTGATTGAAATGTTTTGTTTTCGCTATACTTGTTTTCGCATTCAAATACTATTTTTTCTTTCTCAATAACTAAAGAAACCGTTATGGCATTTTCCGTTTTTTTATTACTTACATGCTTGAAAGCGTTTTCTATAAACGGAATAAAAAGCATTGGCGAAATAGAATGGTTTGCAGTTTCTCCTTTTACAGTGAAATTTACAAAATTATCATTCGAAGTTCTTATTTTCTGCAAAGCGATAAATTTTTCAATATATTCAATTTCCTTAGTTAAAGCAATTTTTTCCGTTTTAGTTTCAAACAGCATAAACCTCAAAATGTCTGATAATTTATTCAGGTATTCTGATGCCAGTTGCGCATCTTTAAGTAGTAAGATATCGATATTATTAATGGTATTGAATAAAAAGTGAGGATCTAATTGAGACTTTACTAAAGCCAATTCAATTTGATGGTTTTTAAGATTAAGCGTTTCTTTTAATTGTATTTCATCATACCAAGTAATAAATCCTTTGATAATCACACTCATAGTTCCCGCAAATAATCCAATAAGTGACATGGTTATAATTTCAGCAAAAAAAGAGCTCCAACCTCCTTCAAACATAAAAGTTTTTCCGAATAATAAGGTCAACGAAAATCCTCCAACAAAAGCGGAACCAATAGAAAACAGAATGCCATAAACAAAGGAAAGCCCAATTTTTCTTGTTTTGACATACTTAGGAAAAAGATAAAAATAGAACAGATAAAATACACTAAAAGATGGAATTACCACAAATGGAACACCTACTTTAAGAATATTCTTAAAATTTGGCCCTGAAGAAAACCCTTGAGTTGCGGCAGCAATAATAACCAATAGTAATAAAAAATAAGCTAGCCAGAAAGTTGTATGAATCAAATAAACAATTGACTTTTTCATAATAAATAGATTAATTTTTTAATTATTTCAAAAGTCTTGATTTGTTTTATTTGTAGCAAAAGAAATATGCAAACTAGTTTATTTCATCTGCAAAACAGAAATGTTATAGTTGATTTTAATTAAAAAATAATGTAAATAGAACCAATTTAGTATTTAAAAAAACTACAGATTATTTTCTCTTCAACACTTTATAATCGTTATAAGAAGTTGCTAAAGCATCTAATACTTGTAAGTCGCTTGCTGTGTTGATAAAACTTCTTGAGTAGTTACATTTTTCTAAAATCTTATCAATTTCATTTTTGTCTAATTGTAATAACATTACTAACGATTCTCTGTCTGTTTTTTTACTTAAAATCGCTGCGAAATTGGCATCGTTTTTCAAATCCATTAGCTTCTTCAAATCTTTTTCTTTCGAATTAAATAAAGAATACACTAAATCTACCGGATTGGATAAGGCTTTCATTAAATTTTCAGTTGCATTTTTAGCTTTCATTCCTGGTTCGTACCCTAAATTTAAACCTGCAATGTTGTATCGGTAATTTTCATTAACTGGAATTAACTTCGTATCAATTTCTAAATAACCTGTTAAATTATAACTTGTTACCACAACGGTTTCAATTTCGTTTACTTTTTCACTTAACAAAATCGTTTTGTTTCCAGAAAGCCATTTTTGATTAATTTCCACCTCAGCATAATTATACCCTAAATGAGAAAACAATAGTTTATCATTCATATTTGCTGTAATTTCAAACTCTCCATTTTCAGAAGCTAAAACTACAGAAGAATTATTTTTATTTACAACTGTAACTCGTGAAATAGAAGCATTTGTTTTAATATCCGAAATCTTTCCTTTAACTTTTAATTGTAATGAATCTGTTTGAGAAAACCCAAAAACAGAAATGAAAAGTAAAAATATGTAGATTATTTTTTTCATTGTGAAAATATATTTCAACAAAAATAAGATTTAATTTTCAATGTTGAATATTGTTAACATAAGATTATAAGACTTTTAAACATATAAGTCATATAATCTTAGTAAAATTCTAAATGCAATAAGGATTTAGAAAAGAACATATAAACAAACCATCAAAGAAAAATCTTAAATGACTTCTATGTTTGATAAATTTGGGAATAAAAAAATCCCGAAACGAATAAACGAATCGGGATTGATATATTTAAACTAATAAATTAGTCATTTGATCTTCTTGGTGATCTTTTTGCTCCTTCAAATCCAGAACTTCTTCTTTCTGTTGAACGACCTTCAGATGAACGACCTTCACCTCTTCTTCCGCTATCGCGAGAATCAGATGATCTTCTATCGCTTCCACCAGTTGATGATGTTCTTGGTCTGAAACCACTTCCACCTTCACGGTTTCCGCCTTCTCTGTTTCCACCTTCACGGTTGAAACCACCTTCGCGATTTCCACCACCTGAATTTCCTCTGTAACCACCACCTTCACGGTTTCCGCCACCTGAGTTTCCTCTGTATCCACCGCCAGAATTTCCTTTGTATCCACCTGAGCTTCCGCCTTCACGTCTTCCTGAGAATCCGCTTCCACCAGATCTTCCACCACTTCTTCCGTTATGGTCTCTACGTCCACCACCATCATTTTTAGAAATTTCAACGTTAATTTTTCTACCGTTCATATCTGCGGCATTTAAAACTTCCATTACTTTTTCTGACAAACCAGCATCGGTATTAAAGAAAGAGAAACCTTCTTTACAGTCTACTTTAAATACATCATCTTGACCTACTTGTAAAGTATCACGTAAATAATCTTTTAAAGACATCCAATCGTAATCATCTCTTGTACCAATATTGATAAAGTATCTTACAGTTCCATCAGATGGAGCCGATTCTCTACTTGATGAACCACTGTCTTGAGAAGCTAAATCTTTAGATTTTTTGTAATAGTTTAAGAAACGATTAAATTCTACAGAAATTACTTTCTTAATTAATTCTTCTTTAGGAATGTCTTGTAACAATTCCATAATAGCAGGTAAATACGTATCAATTGAATGATCTGTTTCTGTATCTTTAATTTTGTTTGCTAAGTGTAACAACTGAATTTCGCAGATTTCCATTCCAGAAGGAATTGGTTTTTCTTCGAATTTAGTTTTGATAATTCTCTCGATTGAGTGAATTTTTCTGATTTCACTTTTCGTAATAATTACAAACGAAGTACCTGATTTTCCGGCACGACCTGTACGACCTGAACGGTGCGTATACGTTTCAATTTCGTCTGGTAATTGATAATTGATTACGTGAGTAATGTTGTCTACGTCAATTCCACGAGCTGCAACGTCAGTCGCAACAAGCATTTGAATTTGTCTTCCGCGGAAAGATTTCATTACGCCATCACGTTGTGCTTGCGATAAATCTCCGTGTAATGCAGCAGCATTATAACCGTCTTCAATTAATTTTTCTGCAACCGCTTGTGTATCTCTTTTTGTTCTACAAAAAATTACCGAAAAGATATCTGGATTCGCATCTGCCAATCTTTTTAATCCTTCGTATCTATCACGTGCATTAACTAAATAATATTCGTGAGAGATGTTTGCTGAACTAGAGTTTTTATGTCCAACCGTAATTTCTTGCGGGTTTCTCATAAATTCTTTAGCGATTCTAGCTACTTCTTGCGGCATTGTAGCCGAGAATAACCATGTGTTTTTTTCTTTTGGCGTGTCTGATAAGATACTTGTAATATCTTCATAGAACCCCATGTTTAACATTTCGTCTGCCTCATCAAGAACACAGATGCTGATGTTTTTAATATTCACCATGCCTCTGTTAATCATATCTTGCATTCTACCCGGTGTAGCCACAATTACTTGTGCTCCTCGCTTAATATCACGCGCTTGATCATGAATACTCGCTCCACCGTATACTGCAACAGTATATAAACCGTCGATGTATTTTGAGTATAATTTAATCTCGTTTGTAATTTGCAAACACAATTCTCTTGTAGGAGAAAGTATTAATACTTGCGTTTGCTTGTTGAATGGGTCAATTTTTTGGATTAGCGGAAAACCAAAAGCTGCGGTTTTTCCTGTTCCTGTTTGGGCAAGAGCGACGATATCCGTGTCATCTTCCAATAATAGTGGGATTGCCTTCTCCTGTACTTCCGACGGGGTTTCGAATCCTAAATCACTAATTGCTTTTAACAACGACTCGTTCAACCCTAATTGCTCAAATTTATTCATTATATATTTTTAAATTGGGTGCAAAGGTAGAATTTAATTTTGGATTAAACTAATTTGTTTGTTATTGATTTTCAGAAAGTTACGATTTGTTAACATGATAAAGTAGTTATAACTCGTGTAGTAACATTAAAATTACAATGCGTTTTATTTGTTTTTAAGAAAATTTATCAATTTTTGAACCGCAATTCCTCTGT
The DNA here is from genome assembly GCF_036321945.1 of Flavobacterium facile. NCBI lineage: Bacteria > Pseudomonadati > Bacteroidota > Flavobacteriia > Flavobacteriales > Flavobacteriaceae > Flavobacterium > Flavobacterium facile. The sequence goes on along the minus strand of NZ_JAZAYT010000023.1, from coordinate 8,925 downwards.
GACTGATAATCGATTTTTGCTCCATAGACATTTCTGCGAAAGTTGTTGAAAAACCAACTGGTTGAAAAATCGGATCGTAACCAAAGCCCATGTTTCCTGACTTTTCTGTAGTAATTTTACCTTTTACAATGCCTTCAAACAAGTGTTGTTCGTTGTTCATGTTTAATGCAATAATAGTTTTAAACCGTGCATTTCTATTGGCTTGAGAAGCTAATTTCTGTAAAACCAAATTCATATTATCTTCTGGGTTTTTCTGTTCACCTGCATAACGCGCTGAATATACACCTGGTTCGTTGTTTAAACTTTCAATTTCTAAACCTGTATCATCAGCAAAACAAGGTAAACCAAAACTCTCCGTTACATAATTGGCTTTCAAAATGGCATTTCCTTCAATGGTTTCAGCCGTTTCCGGAATATCCACAAAACAACCAATGTCTTCTAATGAGACAATTTGAAATTGCGAACCGACTTGCTGCTGAATTTCAGCAATTTTATTTTTGTTGTTGGATGCGAAGACTAATTTCATATGTTGGGTACGCAGATTTAGCTGATTGAAAATGATTTTATTATTGCTTGTTCATTCTTATGATTTCTTCCCATTGAAACAATTGAAGTTCTCTTGTTTAAATCACAAATACTATTTACATAAACATTCTTTTCATTTGTAAATATTGTTATTTGTTCACCCCAGCTACCAGAAGTAAATTTTGGATTTGTAACATATAAAAAATAATTTCTTTTTTTATATGTTAATTCCCAGTTTAATTCAATAGCTAAATTTTCTATTTTCTTAACCATCTCTTGATTAGACAAATTCGTTTCAACGCTTTTAATTTTTAACTTATTTTTTTGAAGAAAAAACGTCACCAAACTAATTGGAAAACAAAATAACATAATTAAAAACAATCTCGAATTATCAAAACTAGCAGAATCTTTGATTAATAAAACAAAAACAATTAATGGCATAAAGCCAAATAAAATTGAAATCCAATAATGATCTATTTTATTAATTAAAGATAATTTCAATTTACCTTCATTAATACTAAAATTTATATCTTCCTCACTCAAAACTATGAACTAATTATCTTCTTATTAATATCTTTAATCAACTGTGGTCCTTCGTAAATAAAACCCGTATATAATTGTACTAAGCTTGCGCCAGCATTTAACTTTTCAATAGCATCATCAGCAGTATGAATTCCACCTACTCCAATAATTGGAAAGGATTTATTGCTTTTTTCTGATAAGAATCTGATGACTTCTGTAGAACGCTTGGTTAATGGTTTTCCAGACAATCCACCAACCTCAACTTTATTTTCTGACGTTAATCCGTCACGAGAAATAGTGGTGTTGGTTGCGATTACACCTGCGATTTTAGTTTCGTTTACAATATCAATAATATCTAATAATTGTTCGTTGGTTAAATCTGGTGCGATTTTTAAAAGAATTGGTTTCACCTTAACTTTCGTATTGTTCAAATCTTGTAAAGTCTGCAATAATTTTGTCAAAGGCTCTTTTTCTTGTAGTTCACGTAAATTTGGAGTGTTTGGCGAACTTACATTGACCACAAAATAATCGACATAATCGTATAAGGCTTCAAAACAAATTACATAATCATCCGTAGCATTTTCATTTGGCGTGACTTTATTTTTACCAATATTTCCACCAATTAAAACGCCTTTATTTTCTTTTAATCTTAAAATTGCTGCTTCTACTCCGCCATTATTAAATCCCATTCGGTTAATAATTGCCGAATCCGATTTTAAACGAAATAATCTTTTCTTCGGATTTCCGTCTTGTGGTTTTGGTGTTAGCGTTCCAATTTCAATAAATCCAAATCCGAAATCAGACAATTCATTGAACAATTTTGCGTCTTTATCAAATCCTGCAGCTAAACCTACTGGGTTTTTAAATTTCAATCCGAAAACTTCTCTTTCTAATCGCTTATCTTCAACTACATAAATCGCTTTGATTATAGATGTAACAAATGGAATTTTAGAAATAAATTTCACCAATGAAAAGGTAAAATAATGCACTTTTTCTGGATCGAAACAAAAAAGAATAGGACGTAAAAGTAATTTATACATAATATGTGTTGTGTTGTTGTGCAAAAGTAATTTTTAAACACAGATTACACAAATTTTCAGAAATTAAAATAGTACCACCAACCAAATTAGATTTTATAGCTATTTTAAATGTCAGCTGAATTTAATTTCGTACATTTGTATATACAAATATTGTTTTAGAATTATGAATAGAAAACATTTTTTAGGACTTTTAAGTTTGACACCAATAGTATACGCTATGAAAAATATAAACGAATTATTTAGTTACAAAGACCTTTTGCCAAATACTGCAAAAATGCCTGTATTATTTTTAGGTCATGGAAGTCCGATGAACGCCATTGAAGAAAATGAGTTTGTTACTGGTTTTAGAAATATTGCCAAAACCATTCCAACTCCAACTGCGATTTTGTGTATTTCGGCACATTGGTTTACAAAAGGCACGAAAGTTACAGCGATGGAAATGCCAGAAACAATTCATGATTTTGGTGGTTTCCCGAAAGAATTGTTTGATGTGCAATATCCTGCAAAAGGTTCTCCAGAATTAGCACAATTAACCAAAGAATTAATTCTTCCAACAGAAACTATACTTGACTACGATTGGGGATTAGACCACGGTGCTTGGAGTGTGATTAAACATTTGTATCCTGAAGCGAATATTCCAGTTATTCAAATGAGTATTGATTATAGTTTGACTGGTCAAGCCCATTTTGATATGGCTCAAAAATTACAATCGTTACGAAACAAAGGCATTTTAATTATTGGAAGTGGAAACATTGTACATAATTTACGAATGGTAGATTGGGCGAATTTCGATAAAGACAATTATGGTTTTGATTGGGCAATTGAAGCCAGAGAAAAAATTAACAAGAACATTATTAATGGTGATTTTGCGAATTTAATCAATTATCAAAAACAAGGAAAAGCTTTTGATTTAGCCATTCCAACGCCAGATCATTATTTACCTTTATTATATACCTTAGGTTTGAAAAAGGAATCGGAAAATATTCAGTTGTTTAATGATAAATTATTGGCTGGTTCTTTGAGTATGACTTCTGTGAAGATTGGGTAAAAACAAAAAACCCTGAAACAAGTTCAGGGTTACTTTTATTTCGGATTAGTCGCAATCACAAACTTCAGGTTGTTCTTCACTCCTATTTGAAGCACATCGACTAAATCTTGTACTTGTAAATTAAACGGAATTCGAACTACTACGGTTTGTTCTTTATCTGTACCAATTTTTGCTAACAATTCTTTTTCTAAATCTTCAAAATTGACTGGTTGTTTGTCAATAAAAAAGGCTTTTTCTTCGGTTACAGAAATACTTATAAATTGTTTGTTTGTTTTTTCGTTTGTTTTCGATTTTGGCAACGTCATTTTAATTACATTCGGATTCGCCAATGTAGAGATGATAAGAAAAAACAACAGCAAAAAGAACATGATGTCACTCATAGAGGACGCATGTACTTCTGCATGAAATCGTCTGTTTCTTTTAATTGCCATTTGGTCTCTGAATTATGTTTACAAATTCTAACACTTGTTTTTGAACATTTAGCATGAAATGGTCAATTCTTCCATTTAATAAATGGTAACCGGCATAAGCGATTAAACCTACGATAAGTCCAGCTCCAGAAGAAATCATTTTTTCGTATAAACCTCCAGAAATATTTCCAATACTTATGTTTTCGGTAATAGAAATACTATAGAAAATTTTAATTACACCAGAAATCGTACCTACGAAACCTAGAGTTGGTGCCATACCTGCGATTAAACCTAATTGTCCCATTTTACGTTCCATTTCACCTAACTCGATTTGAGCCATACGTTCCATGTTCGATTCAATTTCAGAAATTGGTCTTCCGATAGTTAAAATTCCTTCTTTTACTACTCTCGCTGTAGCGTTATTCACTCTATCCGCAGCACCGATAGCTAAATTCATATTCCCACCATTTAAATGTGTACGCACTTCTTTTAAAAGAAAGTCGTCATTTTTGGTAGTTTTACTAATATATAAGTAACGTTCTACTATTAAATAGATGGTATAAAACATCAATATAATAATTGGAATAAGAAAAAAACCACCTTTTAAAATAAATTCTAAAACTGATATTCCTTCAACAGGAGGTGGTGTATTTGCGCCATTTGCATTAGTTACAGCTTGAGCTACCGTATCAACAACAGTAGTTTGTAAAAAAAATCCGATCATAAGTAATACTATTCTTAATTAATTTTTTGAAATTTGCACTAAAGATACATTTTTCTATAAAGTATAAAACTAAAAAAAGTTGATTTTATTTTGTTGGATGTCGAAAATCTTTAAAATAAGCACAAAATGACCTATAAAGAAACTATAAATTGGCTTTTTAACCAGTTACCGGTGTTCCAAAACATTGGCGCTTCTGCCTATAAAAAGGATTTAACGAATACTTTATTATTAGTAGACCATTTGAATCATCCGGAAAGAAACTTCAAAACCATTCATGTGGCTGGAACAAATGGAAAAGGTTCGACAAGTAGCATGATTGCGTCTGTTTTTATGGAAGCCAGCTATAAAGTAGGCCTGTATACTTCGCCACATTTAAAAGATTTTCGTGAGCGAATTACTATAAATGGGAAGATGATTTCTAAAAATTACGTTCATGAATTCGTAACCAATCACAAATCGTTTTTCGAAAACACAGAATTAAGTTTTTTTGAAATGACAGTTGGATTGGCGTTTGAATATTTTTCTGATAAGAAAGTCGACATTGCTATTATTGAAGTGGGAATGGGCGGCAGATTAGATTCTACGAATATTATCACACCTTTACTTTCTGTGATTACGAATATCGGAAAAGATCACACGCAGTTTTTAGGTGATACGTTAGAAAAGATTGCTTTTGAAAAAGCGGGAATAATTAAGCCTAACATTCCAGTTGTAATTGGTGAATATACTTCAGAAACAAAACCTGTATTTTTAGAAGTTGCGAAACAAAACCAATCTGAGATTCATTTAACACAAGACAAAGTTCATCCAGATTATCCATGTGGACTTTTGGGCGATTATCAATTAAAGAATAAAAAAACGGTGATTGAAACCTTTAGAAATTTGAAGTCTGACTTTGTTATTTCCGAAGAAAACATCAAAAACGGAATTTTGAATGTAGTCCAAAACACCAATTTACAAGGAAGATGGCAAGTTTTACAAGAAAACCCGAAGGTAATTTGTGATACGGCTCACAACGCACATGGACTAGAAATTGTCATGAATCAATTAGAAAAGGAAAAATTTAAGCAATTGCATATCGTTTTGGGTGTTGTAAATGATAAAGATTTAGATTCTATTTTGCCATTATTCCCAAAAAATGCGATTTATTACTTCTGTAAACCAAAAATTGAACGTGGATTATCAGCGAAAATTTTACAAGAAAAAGCCGCAACATATAATTTAAAAGGAAATATATACAACTCTATTTCAATTGCTTATAAAAAAGCGTTAGCCAATTCTGACGCAAATGACCTTATTTATATAGGCGGAAGCACGTTTGTTGTTGCAGAAATAATTTAATTTTTTTACGATTTTATTTGCAATTACGAAAAACTGCCTTATATTTGCACTCGCAATACGGAAGTAACGCGATTTATTGGGGCAATTAGCTCAGTTGGTTCAGAGCACCTCGTTTACACCGAGGGGGTCGGGGGTTCGAACCCCTCATTGCCCACCAATATTTAACTCCTTAAGAAATTAAGGAGTTTTTTTTGTGCTCAATTTTAAAAATTAAATGAACTGGCGTCTAGTTTAGTTTGAACTATACTTACTTCGATTCGAACAAGGACTATTCTGATTTAAACCATGTCTATTCTCGTTTGAACTAAGCATACTTCGATTAGAACTATACTTACTTCGATTATAATCTGCTGGAAGGAGTAGGAATTATAATTCAGCAAAATAGAAACAAAATTGCCTACAATTCTATTAAAGACATTTGTATTGGATTTTTCAACTTACTTATGTCTAATTTTTATTACAAATTAAAAAAGACTATCAAACCTTTAATCACCTACATTATCGCGTTTTAAAATAAGAAAAAACATCACTTTTTACTCAGAAAAATCACAAACCAGACCCGATTTGTTAACAAAAATACCTTAAACAAAAAAGTTGGTTTTTTGTTAATGTTAATAACTATAAATCAAAAAAAGGGATCGTTTTAGAAAAATGCCCAGTTTACAGGGTTTTCATAACTTATTGACAGCCAGTCACAATAAGAAAAAGTGTTAAAAAAAATGTTAATAACCCTAAAAAAATGAGTCTCTAATTGAAAAAAACATTTTATATTTGTCCCATAACTTTAAAAATAAACAAAAATGAAAAAAGTATTATTAACTGCTGCTGCAGTAATGACATTTGGTTTAATGAGTGCTCAAGAAGAAACTACTTCTGCATACAAACCAGTAAAAGGAACAATTACTACTGAAGTTGGTTTAGTAGGTGGTTTAAACAACACTGATTTTTCTTTAAATTCAAACCCTACAAGTGCTGTTAAATTCAGATATTTCTTTAAAGACAATATGGCTTTAAGATTAGGTTTAGGAATTAACTCTGACAAAAACGAAATTGTTGACAATTCTGACCCAACTGATGTTGCTACTTTAATCAACAAAAACTCTAACAACTTAATTAACATCGGAATTGAAAAGCATTTTGCTGGAGCAGATAGATTATCTACTTATGCTGGTGCTGATTTGTTAATTGGATTCAAAGGCGCTTCTACTGAAGGTACTTCTAACGGATATTCTCTTAATATTGATGGAGCTAATTTAGATCCTAATACTGGAAATCTTGTTGGAAATGCAAGTACTGATTTAGGTTTCAGATTATTTACTGGAGCAGATTACTACATTACTAAAAAAGTATTTTTAGGTGTTGAAGCTGGATTAAACTTTTTAACTAGCTCTCAAAAAGATATCGAAATTACAGAAACTGGATCTCCAAACGTAAATATCGCTGGTGGTAAATCAGGTGGATTTTCTACTAAGGTAATTGGTGGAGTAAGAATTGGTTTCCAATTCTAATAACCTAAGATTTCAAAATTCAAAGCGCTTTGTTTAAATACAAAGCGCTTTTTTTTATTAATAAAATTATTAATAAAAAAAATATTTATAATTTTGGATCATAATTTAAAAAACAAACAAAATGAAAAAAGTATTATTATCTGCTGTAGCAGTATTAGCGTTTACATTTGGTAACGCACAATCTAACCAAAAAGGAACAATGCATGTAAATGTTATGGGTGGATTTTTATCTGGTACATCTACTCAAAAATGGGATGAAGCAGGTTCAACAAAAGACAAATCTACTGCTTCTGGTGCTCAATTTGGTGCTAATTTTCAATATGGTTTAGCTGAAAGTTTTTCTGCTGGTATTGGTTTAGAAGTTGGTACAGCTTTATTAACTCCAAAAAACACTGAAGATTACGATTTCGGTTACACTAACCCATCTATTTCTACTTTCAAAGTAAATGTATCTGGTAGATACTACATCTTAAACGATGAAAAATTCAACGTATTCGCTGGTCCATCTGTTGGTTTTACAACTGGTAAAGACAAAATTGTAGCTTATGCTGGAGACAGTAAAACTAAATATTCTGGATTAAACTATGGTATTAACGCTGGTGGTAACTACTACTTTACTGATGTAGTTGGTGTTATCGTAAACTTAGGTTACGAAGGAAACAGCTTAAAATCGGAGAATTCAATAACTTAATGCAACAAATGATAATTTTTATCTTTGTTGAATTATGGAAAAAAAGCACAAACGACTTACACTAAATGAACGCATTATTATTGAGACTTTACTCTATGAAAATAAGTCTAAAAGTTATATTGCAAAGCATCTAAATAGAAATCGTTCTACTATTACTCGAGAAATAAATAGTTGGATGCACAAACCAACCGATAAATACAATGCAACTTTAGCAGATTTCTTTGCAAAAGAAGAGTATTTAAACAAAAGAAATCTTGATAAAATAAATACTCATAAAAAACTTAAACTATTTGTTTACAGAGGCTTATTATGTGGTTTTTCGCCAGAACAAATTGCTGGAAGAATTAAAATTGATTATCCTAACAATAGTATTATGACAATCTCTCATGAAGCAATTTATCAGCATATTTATAAACATAGACAGTCAAGATTAGGCAAAAAACTCATACAACTTCTACCCTATCATCATTCCAAAAGAAGATACAATAGAAAAGGTGGAAAAAACAAAATACGAATCAAAGACCAAGTAAATATTAGCCAAAGACCCAACAGTGTTGAGTTACGAAACGAAGTTGGACATTGGGAAGGAGATCTAATGATTGGTGTAGGACAAAAAAGTGCCATCGGAACAATTGTAGAAAGAAAAACAAGATATGTTTTCATTATTAAATTAGAAAATAGAAAATCCGAAACCGTGACACAACAATTTGCAAAACACTTGAAAACACTACCCAAATACACTGTAAAATCAATGACTTACGACAACGGAATGGAAATGGCAAATCACAAATGGCTATCAAATAACACTGGAATGGATATATATTTTGCTAATCCTTATTCTTCCTGGGAACGTGGAACTAACGAAAACACGAACGGTTTAATTAGGCGTTTTTTCCCTAAAGGAACTGATTTTAACACCATAACAAACAAACAACTAAAACATGCTGAATTAACTCTAAACAATAGACCTAGAAAGGTTTTAGGGTACAAAACACCTCAAGAAAAAATGAATCAAGAAATCACTAACTATATAGCATAAATCAAGCCTATTTCGGAAATAACTTTTGGTCAATTAAAAAGACCAAAAAAGTTATTCTGAAATTAGACAAAATGAAA
>NZ_JAZAYT010000022.1:0-38783 GCF_036321945.1 Flavobacterium facile | reverse complement strand
GGAGAATTCAATAACTTAATGCAACAAATGATAATTTTTATCTTTGTTGAATTATGGAAAAAAAGCACAAACGACTTACACTAAATGAACGCATTATTATTGAGACTTTACTCTATGAAAATAAGTCTAAAAGTTATATTGCAAAGCATCTAAATAGAAATCGTTCTACTATTACTCGAGAAATAAATAGTTGGATGCACAAACCAACCGATAAATACAATGCAACTTTAGCAGATTTCTTTGCAAAAGAAGAGTATTTAAACAAAAGAAATCTTGATAAAATAAATACTCATAAAAAACTTAAACTATTTGTTTACAGAGGCTTATTATGTGGTTTTTCGCCAGAACAAATTGCTGGAAGAATTAAAATTGATTATCCTAACAATAGTATTATGACAATCTCTCATGAAGCAATTTATCAGCATATTTATAAACATAGACAGTCAAGATTAGGCAAAAAACTCATACAACTTCTACCCTATCATCATTCCAAAAGAAGATACAATAGAAAAGGTGGAAAAAACAAAATACGAATCAAAGACCAAGTAAATATTAGCCAAAGACCCAACAGTGTTGAGTTACGAAACGAAGTTGGACATTGGGAAGGAGATCTAATGATTGGTGTAGGACAAAAAAGTGCCATCGGAACAATTGTAGAAAGAAAAACAAGATATGTTTTCATTATTAAATTAGAAAATAGAAAATCCGAAACCGTGACACAACAATTTGCAAAACACTTGAAAACACTACCCAAATACACTGTAAAATCAATGACTTACGACAACGGAATGGAAATGGCAAATCACAAATGGCTATCAAATAACACTGGAATGGATATATATTTTGCTAATCCTTATTCTTCCTGGGAACGTGGAACTAACGAAAACACGAACGGTTTAATTAGGCGTTTTTTCCCTAAAGGAACTGATTTTAACACCATAACAAACAAACAACTAAAACATGCTGAATTAACTCTAAACAATAGACCTAGAAAGGTTTTAGGGTACAAAACACCTCAAGAAAAAATGAATCAAGAAATCACTAACTATATAGCATAAATCAAGCCTATTTCGGAAATAACTTTTGGTCAATTAAAAAGACCAAAAAAGTTATTCTGAAATTAGACAAAATGAAAAGAAAATACTAATTTTGATTAGAACAATATTAACTGACCTTGTTGCGTTAAGGTCTTGAATCCGCCCAAAATCGAACCAATTTTAGCAAAATACGAATTGTCAAATGATGAAATTTCCATTAGAATGACAGGTTGTCCAAACGGTTGTGGTCGTCCATATGTATCAGAACTTGGTTTTGTTGGAACAGGTCCGGAACAATATAATTTCATGTTAGGTGGCGATCGTTTAGGAACGCGTTTGAATACCATTTATAAAGAGAAACAAACCGAATCACAAATTTTAGCGGAAGTGGATGTTTTACTAGGAAAATATGTAAACGAGAAGTTAGAAAATGAAACTTTCGGCGATTTTACTTTTAGAACAATTTTGAACTAATGAAGAAGATAATCTTAGTAATTATTTTATTGCTTCCAGAATTTTTAATAGCTCAAAAAAAGGTCGAAAATCAACAATTGATTTGGTATGGATATTATAATAATTTAAAGTTTAACGAAAATTGGAATTTAAACAGTGAAATTCAAGAACGACAGTTTTATAATCCAACAGCCCAACATCAATTGGTTTTTAGGTCGAATTTAGAAAGAAAAGTATTCGGAGATTGGAACGCTTCTGTCGGAATGACGTTGTTTTTACAAAATCCGAATACTCCAAATTCTGAAAGTAATTTGACGGTTCCCGAATTGCGTCCAGATGTTGGTTTTAGTAACAAACAAAAATTAGGATTTTTAACTATCAATCATCGTTATAAAGCCGAAGCGCGATTTTTTCATGATGTGGAAAATGACAGATTAGTTGGTGGTTATCGCTTTTCAAATTTCCGATTGCGCTATCAATTAGTAATAGATGTTCCGATTTGGAAGAATGAGAAACAACAAGCGTTAATCGTAAAAATTAAAGATGAAATTATGTTTAATGTAGGAAATAAGATTGTAAAAAATACTTTTGATCAAAACCGAATTTATGCAGCTTTCAATTATAAACTGAATGCTTCTTATGCTTTTGAAATTGGCTATATGAATTGGTTTCAACAACAAAAATCAGGAGTTGATTTTTATAACAGAGATATTTTAAGATTATCGATTATTCACAGTATTGATTTAAAAAAGAAAAAAAATGAGTAATACATTATTTCCAGTTTTCCTAAAAACAGAAACTGCCCGCTTTTTAATTGTGGGCGGTGGAAATGTTGGTTTGGAAAAAACAGAAACTTTATTGAAACAAAATCCTAAGATTACTATCATCTTGGTAGCCACTTATTTTCATCCGAAGTTAAAAGAGATAATTCATGAAAATGAAACTATTTCTTTTTATGAACGAGCTTTTGAAGCAACGGATTTAGAAAACAAAGATTTTGTAATCATAACAACGGATAAACCCGAAGTAAATCGAAACGTTAGAGAATTAGCAAAAGCAAAAGGAATAAAAGTCAACGCCGCCGATCAACCTGATTTGTGTGATTTTTATTTGGGTTCGATTGTGAATAAAGGAAACTTAAAAATTGCAATTTCAACCAATGGAAAATCGCCAGTTTTAGCCAAGAGATTACGGGAATATTTTACAGAAGTCATTCCAGATGAAATTGAAGAAAACATCACGCAATTAAATGAATTTAGAAACCAACATAAAGGAGATTTTAGCCAAAAACTAGCCGATTTGAATGAAGTTACTTCTGTGTTTGAGAAGAAAAAGTCAGAAAAAAAGAAGTATAAAAACTTAACGTTTCAATTGACACTTTTGTTTTTTGCTATTTTCTTGGGTTACGGGTTTTCAGGAATTGTTTCTATAGACCAAGTAAAAGAATATTCAGACCAAATTCCAAATGCTTTTTACGGAATGTTATTGATTGGTTTTTTTGCACAATTGGTAGATGGTGCAGTGGGTTTGGGTTATGGTATAACGTGTTCTACGAGTATGATGTTGTTAGGAATAAAATTGCCAGCCATAAGTGGAAGTATTCACACCGCGGAAATGTTTTCTAGCGGAATTAGCGGATTCTCCCATTATAAATTCGGAAATGTAAACAAGAAATTGCTTTGGTGGCTGGTCATTCCTGGTGTAATTGGAGCGGTTTCTGGAGCTTTGCTTTTGGTGTATTTTGGTAGTAAATATGAAAAAATTACATATGGAGTTTTAGCTACTTACACCATGATTATGGGTTTCAGTTTATTAAGAATTGCCATTCGAAAACAAATCCCAAATAGAAAAAGTAAAAATACCGGATTATTGGGTTTTGCTGGAGGTTTTTTAGATGCTTTCGGAGGTGGAGGTTGGGGGCCAATTGTAACTTCAACGCTATTATCTAGAGGAAAAAAATCTAAATATGTAATTGGAACGGTGAGTTTAGCAGAATTTTTTGTAACGATGGCTGCATCCATTACATTTTTAGCTTCTATTGGTGTGAGTCATTGGTATATCGTTTTGGGATTAATTATTGGCGGAGGTTTAGCTGCGCCTTTTGCGGCAAAACTTGCTGGAAAATTACCTCAAAGAACTGCCTTGTTAGTGGTTGCGTTTTTGGTAATTGTGTTTAGTGTGAGAATGTTACTAAAAATATTTTAAACTAAATTTTTCTGTTTGATAGAATTATTTTTGCTTTTAAGGCATTAGTTTAGATATTAAATCTATTTTAATATTTATAAACAACAAAATTTAGATAATTTATCTATATAATTTTTTATGACAGAAAATTATTCTAAATTTGCCACATCAAAATCAAGAAAAAATGAATTTTACAATTTGCACTATGCGCTATATGATGTGGAACATTCCGCAGAGGGCAAGTATTGCATAGTTTTAAAATATTTTAAAAGTTATACAATTTAACCTCTGCAAACAGCAGAGGTTTTTTTATAAACTAAATTTAAAAAATAATAAGAATTTTAAGAATGAAACAAACCATCCAAACCATAAACTACACAACAATGAAAATGCGTACAATTTTTTGTATGCGTAAAAACTATTGCCAAAAGCGGAAGATGTAATCTTAGTTTTAGTTCAACTAAAAACCCTTTTGGCAACTGTTCAAAAGGGTTTTTTTATTCTGAACTAGTTTCAGAATCTCAATAAAATAACTTTAGTTTAAAAATAAATGAAAACAATACAAAATATAAAAATTTCAAACTTTTTACTTCAATCGGGAGAGGTTTGTAAAATCAACTTATCCTTTCAAACTTTTGGTTTGCCTATAGGAATGGCGCCAATTGTTTTGGTAAACCACGCCTTAACAGGAAATTCAAATGTAGCTGGCGAAAAAGGTTGGTGGAATGATGTTGTAGGAGAAAACAAAGTAATTGACCTCAATAAATATACGATAATCGCATTCAATATTCCAGGAAATGGTTATGATAACAACCCCGAAAATTTAATTGAAAATTATAAAAGTTTCACCACGAAAGATATCGCTTCGCTTTTTTGGAAAGGTTTAGAGTATTTAAAAGTGAATCAACTTTTTGCAGTAATTGGTGGAAGTTTAGGCGGTGCCATTGCTTGGGAAATGACTTTTATAAAACCAAACGCCATTCAGAATTTAGTTCCTATTGCCACAAATTGGAAAGCAAACGATTGGCTAATCGGAAATGTTTTAGTGCAAGATGCAATTCTGAATAATTCTAAAAATCCAATTCATGATGCGAGATTACACGCGATGCTTTTGTATAGAACACCAGAATCACTAACGGCGAAATTTAATTCGGAAAGAAATGACAATCAAAATAGTTATAAAGTCGAATCTTGGTTGTTACATCACGGTGAAAAATTAACAAGTCGATTCGAATTAAGTGCTTATAAATTAATGAATCATCTGTTAAAAACCATTGGTGAAAACACGACGAAAAAAGATTTGCAAGATTTCGCAAAAATCAGTCCGACAAAAATTCACCAAATAGCTGTTAATAGTGATTATTTTTTCGCACCAAATGAAAACATAAAAACGCATAATTTATTAAGTAACCTCACGAAAAATTTAACCTATCACGAAATAAACTCCATTCACGGACACGATGCTTTTTTGATAGAATATGAAAGATTAAACAATATTTTAAAAACAATTTTTAACACTAAACAAACACACTAACGATGTCAAATTTAAAATCAGAAGAAAAAGGATTCAAGTACAAAGGAATTAAAGAATTATCCGTTTTGGATAATGTTTCTTTAGTCAATTTAGAAGGAAAAGGATTATTGGGTAAACCAGGTATCGATGCGCGAATTTTTAGCGTAATGGCCTTTTTGAAAATAAGTGTAAGTATTATTTCGCAAGGTTCTTCGGAAAGAGGAATTGGAATTGTGGTTAATAGTGATAGAGCAGCAGAAGCTTTGCAAGGTTTGGAAAAAGAATTTTCTAAAGAATTTCTTTTTGGGGATGTAAGTAAAGTTTCCGTAGATAACAATATCGCAGCAATTTCAATTGCAGGTCAAGATTTAAGTACGTTTCACAAGTTGTATTCCTCTTTAATACGAAATAAAATCACACCTATTTTATTTAATAATATCATTACAGGAAATAGTGTGAGTTTGGTAGTGAAGAAAACCGATTTAAAACGCGCCTTGAATGTAATTAATGTAGGTATTTTCGGTTTGTCAAAAAAAATTAATATTGCGATTTTCGGACACGGATTAGTAGGTTCGACTTTGATTGATCAGGTTTTATCTTCAGCAAAAAACATTGAAATCAAAAAGGGAATCAAACTGAATATTTTTGCGATTGCGAATTCTACAAAATTGGTAATTAATGAAACAGGAATCAATGAAAATTGGAAATCTGAAATAGCAACTAACGGAGAAGCTTACGGGGTTCAGGATATTATTAAATATGCGAAAGAAAATCATTTAGAAAATTTAATCGCAGTGGATAATACCGCAAGTAGCAGTTTCGTAGAAAATTATGTCACACTAATTGAAAGTGGTTTCGATGTAGTTTCTTCTAATAAAATTGCCAATACCTTAAGTTATGGTTTCTACAAAGAAATTCGTCAGGTTTTACAAGATAATCAAAAAAATTATCTGTACGAAACCAACGTTGGTGCCGGTTTACCTTTAATTGATACGATTAAATTATTGCACCTTTCAGGAGAAAATATCACCAAAATTAAAGGGGTTTTTTCTGGGACGTTGAGTTATATTTTTAATCATTTTTCAGTGGAAGATAAACCATTTAGTGAAGTGTTGAAAGAAGCGATTGCTTTAGGTTTCACAGAGCCAGATCCACGTGAAGATTTATGTGGAAACGACGTAGCCAGAAAATTACTGATATTAGCACGCGAATTAGATTTGCAAAACGAATTGAATGAAATTGATGTCCAGAATTTAATTCCAGTGGAATTAAGATCGTTAACTACATCTAATTTCTTAGAAAATTTGCAACTGTTAGATTTTCATTATAAAACAATTAAAGAAAATCAGGAGAAAGGAAATGTGCTGCGTTATATCGGAGAACTGTCTGGCGATTTACAACAAGATAAAGGAAATTTAGAAGTTAAATTAGTTTCTGTTTCTGAAAATTCAGCTCTAGGGCAATTAAAAGGTTCGGATTCCATTTTTGAAATATATACCGAATCCTACGGGGAAAGACCTATCGTAATTCAAGGAGCAGGAGCAGGAGCGTCTGTAACAGCTCGAGGCGTTTTTGGTGATATTTTGAGAATTATCGATAAAATATAACTTAAAAGAATTTTCAGTAGTTTTTTATTCTTTTTTTTATTGTTATTAAAGGATAAAAAACTATTTACCCTCTTTTTTTAATTAAAATTTAGAAAATATTTCTTTTTTATATTTTTTTGTTACCTTTGCAACGTTCATAAACATAATGATTGTTATCACGAAAGGTGGAGGGATTAGACCCTGCGAAACCTTAGCAACCCTACACTTGTAGAAGGTGCTACATTCTATTCCGATTTTTTTATCGGAAACAGATAACCAGAAAATTTTCACCACTTTTCGCTGATATCAATTTTAAGTTTACACACGTTTCAATTTTAACGCGTGAAACAACGCATGAATAATTTTTTATTTCTAACAAATAGCATTAAAATGTCAAATACGAACACATCAACTTTAACATCTAAAAGTAACATCTATCAAGCCATTAAAGAAAGAATTTTAGTTCTGGATGGTGCAATGGGTACGATGTTACAACGCAATAAATTTGAAGAAGAAGATTTTCGTGGCGAACGTTTCAAAGATTTTCCTCATCCATTAAAAGGCAATAACGACTTACTTTCTATCACACAACCAGAAGCAGTAAAAGAAGTGCATCGTTTGTATTTTCAAGCGGGCGCTGATATTGTGGAAACCAATACTTTTTCAGGAACTACAATTGGAATGGCCGATTATCACATGGAAGATTTGGTATACGAATTAAATTACCAATCCGCCAAAATTGCTCGTGAAGTGGCTGATGAATTTACAGATAAAAAGCGCTTTGTTGCAGGTTCGATCGGACCCACAAACAGAACTGCTTCTATGTCGCCAGATGTAAATGATCCAGGCTATCGTGCCGTAACTTTTGACGATTTACGAATTGCGTATAAGCAACAAGTCAATGCCTTAATTGATGGAGGTTCAGACGTACTTTTAGTAGAAACGATTTTTGATACCTTAAACGCGAAAGCCGCACTTTTTGCTATCGAAGAAGTTAAAGAAGAAAGAAACTTAGATATTCCAATCATGGTTTCTGGAACGATTACGGATGCTTCAGGAAGAACGTTATCAGGTCAAACGGTGGAAGCGTTTTTAATTTCCATTCAACATATTCCGTTGTTAAGCGTTGGTTTCAATTGCGCTTTAGGTGCAGATCAGTTGAAACCCTATCTAAAACGATTGGCACATCACACACAATTGAATATTTCGGCGCATCCAAATGCAGGTTTGCCAAATGCATTCGGAGAATACGATCAAACACCAGCAGAAATGCAAGCGCTAATTCGGGAATATTTACAAGATAATTTGATAAATATTATTGGTGGTTGCTGCGGTACAACTCCAGAACACATCCAATTAATTGCAGAAGTTGCTGCAGAATTTGAGCCAAGAAAATCAGAATAAAATTTCATTTAGCTATTTAAAAGTCTAAATGGATTTTTAAAAAAGCTAAAAATGAAAAATATTATAATTAGAATAAAATTATACTATAACCAAAGCAAAATCTTCTGGAGAGATGTTGCGAAAAATTATAGAAAAATAAATAGTTTGCTTTAACAAGTTAGAGGATTTTAAAAACAAGATGTCAAGAAACAATAAAATAAATTTACAACTTTCAGGTTTAGAACCACTTTTCATTACAGAAGAATCTATTTTCGTTAATGTTGGTGAAAGAACGAATGTCACAGGTTCTCGTAAATTTCTTCGATTAATTAAAGAAGAGAAATATGAGGAAGCACTTTCTGTAGCTCGTGAACAAGTAGAAGGTGGCGCGCAAATTATCGACATTAACATGGATGAAGGTATGTTAGATGGCGTATACGCGATGACAAAATTCCTAAATTTAATTGCTGCCGAGCCAGATATCGCTCGTGTTCCTGTTATGATTGATAGCTCGAAATGGGAAATCATCGAAGCCGGTTTAAAAGTCGTACAAGGAAAAGCCGTTGTAAATTCTATTTCCTTAAAAGAAGGAGAAGAAACCTTTATTCATCATGCTAAATTAATTAAACGATATGGCGCAGCAGTAATTGTCATGGCTTTTGATGAAGTCGGACAAGCAGATAATTACGAACGTCGTATCGAAATTTGTAAAAGGAGTTATAATATTTTGGTCGACCAAGTGGGTTTTCCTGCCGAAGATATCATTTTTGATCCTAATATTTTTCCAGTTGCAACTGGAATGGACGAACATAAATTAAATGCTTTAGATTTTTTCCAAGCGACAAAATGGATTCGTGAAAACTTACCGTATGCCAATATTTCTGGTGGTGTAAGTAATGTTTCGTTCTCTTTCCGTGGTAACGATAAAGTGCGTGAAGCGATGCATTCTGCGTTCTTATATCATGCCATTCAAAATGGGATGACAATGGGAATCGTAAATCCAGAAATGTTAGAAATTTACGATGAAATTGACAAGGTTTTATTAGAACACGTTGAAGATGTTCTTTTAAATAGAAGAGATGACGCTACAGAAAGATTATTAGATTTAGCCGAAAGTTTTAAAGGCGATTATAAAGCAAACGAAAAAGCAATTGCCGAATGGCGTAATGATCCAGTTCAAGAAAGATTAACCCATTCTTTAGTCAAAGGAATAGATGAATTTATAGAAATTGATGTAGAAGAAGCTCGTTTAAACGCTAAAAAAGCCATCGAAGTTATCGAAATTAGCTTAATGGCAGGAATGAACGTGGTGGGAGATTTATTCGGAAGCGGAAAAATGTTTTTGCCTCAAGTAGTAAAATCGGCACGTGTGATGAAAAAAGCCGTAGCGTATTTATTACCATTTATTGAAGCGGAAAAAGATTCGACAGCTTCGTCTTCAGCAGGAAAAGTGTTAATGGCAACCGTAAAAGGTGACGTTCACGATATCGGTAAAAATATTGTTTCTGTGGTTTTGGCCTGTAATAATTTCGAAATTATCGATTTAGGGGTGATGGTTCCGCCAGAAAAAATTATTGAAGCAGCCATTAAAGAAAATGTCGATATTATTGGTTTAAGCGGCTTAATTACGCCTTCGTTAGATGAAATGGTGTATTTAGCCAAAGAAATGGATAAGTTAAACATCAAAATCCCTGTGATGATTGGTGGTGCCACAACTTCTCGTGCGCATACAGCCGTGAAAATTGCTCCAGAATATAAAGCGACAGTAGTTCATGTGAATGATGCTTCTAGAGCCGTAACTGTAGCTTCAAATTTATTAAATACAGAAACAAAATCAGATTTTTCTGTCGCTTTACGCGAAGAATACGACACGCTACGCGAAGGTTATTTAAACAGAGCCAGAGAGAAAAATTTCTTAACGATTGAAGAAGCTCGTAAAAATAAATTTAAAATCGATTGGGATACTTTCGAACCGATGCAACCTAATTTTATAGGAACAAAAATTGTTGAGGTGGAACTTTCAGAATTAGTTGACTTCATCGACTGGACACCGTTTTTCCAATCATGGGAATTGTTTGGGAAATATCCAGCAATTTTAACAGATGAGGTAGTAGGGGAACAAGCGACAGATTTGTTTAAAGATGCACAAATTATGTTAGCTAAAATCGTTTCTGAAAAATGGTTTACAGCCAAAGGGATTTTAGGAATTTATCCGGCTAACACGGTTAATGATGATGATATTGAAGTGCAACTTCCAACTTCTAGCTTCCAACTTCTAACTCTTAGACAACAATCTCAAAAAACAGTTGGTGCGCCAAATATTGCATTGTCTGATTTTATAGCACCAAAAGAAACGAATAAACAAGATTATATTGGTTGTTTTTGTGTGACAACAGGTTTTGGTGTCGATGAAAAAGCAGCTGAGTTTGAAGCTCAATTTGACGATTATAATTCGATTTTAACAAAAGCATTAGGAGATAGATTAGCAGAGGCTTTCGCCGAATATTTACACTTAAAAGTCCGTAAAGAAATTTGGGGTTATGCGTCAGAGGAAAATTTAACCAACAACGAATTAATCAAAGAAAATTATAAAGGAATTCGTCCAGCGCCAGGTTATCCGGCTTGTCCAGACCATTTAGAGAAACCAACCATTTGGAATATTTTAAATGTGGAAGAAAATATCGGAGTAAAATTAACGGAGAGTATGGCGATGTGGCCCGCTTCTTCGGTTTCAGGATATTATTTTGCGAATTCGGAAAGTAAATATTTCGGATTAGGAAAAATTAAAAACGATCAAGTCGAAAATTACGCTAAAAGAAGAGGGATTTCAACAGACATAGCAACCAAATGGTTAGCACCAAATATAACAGATTAAAAATAGTTGTTTCAGGTTTAAAGTTCAATAACCTGAAACCTGAAACTTGAAACAAACAAAAAAATGAAAGTAACCGAACATATAGAAAACGCCAACGGAAAACCTTTGTT
This sequence comes from Flavobacterium facile, assembly GCF_036321945.1. NCBI lineage: Bacteria > Pseudomonadati > Bacteroidota > Flavobacteriia > Flavobacteriales > Flavobacteriaceae > Flavobacterium > Flavobacterium facile. The sequence continues at coordinate 27,642 of NZ_JAZAYT010000022.1, read as the reverse complement.
TTCTTTCGAGATTTTACCGCCTTTAAAAGGTCAAAATATTCAATCTATTTTTGATAGTATCGATCCGTTAATGGAGTTCAATCCACCATTTATTGATGTAACCTATCATCGAGAAGAATACGAATTTAAAGAATTGGAAAACGGTTTATTACAAAAGAAAATTGTAAAAAAACGCCCTGGAACTGTTGGTATTTGTGCCGGAATTCAGAATAAATATAATGTAGATGCCATTCCGCATATATTGTGTGGTGGCTTTACCAAAGAAGATACAGAAAATCTATTAATTGATTTAGATTTCTTAGGAATTAATAACGTAGTTGCGCTTCGTGGTGATGCGGTTAAAAGTGAAATTTACTTCAAGCCTGAAAAAGAAGGTCACGCTTTTGCCTCGGAATTGGTTTCTCAAATCAACGATTTAAATAATGGAATTTATTTGGATGCCGATTTGCAAAATTCTTCTAAAACTGATTTCTGTATTGGTGTAGCCGGTTATCCCGAAAAGCACATGGAAGCACCAAGTTTAGATAGTGATATTCATTTCTTAAAACAAAAAATTAAAAATGGAGCAGATTATATTATCACACAAATGTTTTTCGATAATCAGAAATTTTTTGATTTTGTTGCAAAATGCAGAGCGGCTGGTATTACTGTCCCAATTATTCCGGGTTTGAAACCTATCGCAACTAAAAAACAACTGAATTTAATTCCACACCGATTTAGTTTAGAATTACCAGACGATTTAATTATGGCTGTGGTAAAGGCAAAAGATAATGAAGCGGTTAAACAAATTGGTATCGAATGGTGCATACAACAAAGTAGCGAATTAGTTGCCGCTGGAATTCCTGTGTTGCATTATTATTCTATGGGAAAAGCAGAAAACATAAAAGCTATTGCAAGTACATTATTTTAAAATTTCATAAAGTACTGATTAGTAACTGGTTGTATCATGTTTTTTGGCGATTTTTTTAGCTTTATATCGGTAAAATTATTATTAATTAGAGGTTATTCCTACTTTTGAAATAGTAACCTAAAATCGTAAATTCCATGAAAAAAATCATATTAATTTTAGTATTAAGTTTATCGTTTCAATTTGGATTTTCAAACGATAGAGATGAAGTTTTAAATCGTGCGAGAGAATTAAAAGAAAACAAAAACTACAATCAAGCGATAAAAGAATATGTATCGTACATAAAGTTATTTAAAAACGAAGCAGTTAATTTAAAAGATATTTATTATGAAATAGCCAACTGTTATTTTCTAAATAAAAATAATTTTATGGCATTTAAAGTGATTAAAGAAACCATTTCAAGATATGGTGCCACTAAAGAAGATTTAGAAACCAGTACCGTTTTAGATAAAAAATTGTTTGAAGTCGCTTGGGCTGATATTTTTCCTGAGTATACTACTTTGAGAAAACAGTTCATAAAAAGATTAAATAATGTAGACATCTATGTTGAAAATAATACTGTCGAGTTAAAAACAAAATAAGTTTAGTTAAATTAAGAATAGTTAAGTGTAAAAACCTCTTTTGATTCGTAAGAATTTATTGAGGTTTTTTATTTTTTTAAATGAATACGAATTTTTATCATATTGTTGCATTTTTACTTGTTATGCTATCTTTTACGCAAAATCAGAAAATGAAATGAAATAATATTGTCGAATAGTTAGAATTAGTGACAAAAAGTTATTTTGTAACCTATTGATACATGTTTTTTGTAGTGTTTCACTTTTGGTAGATTAAAATTATATTTTTAACTTTAAGAATGTAATTTTAAATCTGGTGTATTATGAAGAAAATTATTTTCCTATTCGTTATCTTATTTGTGGGTCAGATAACTTTTTCACAAGACAAAGATTTGTTACTGCAAGAAGCAAGGAAATTTGCTTTAAATGCAGATTATAACGCTGCAATTAAATCGTATAAATCGTATGTGAAATTAGCTAAAAAAGACGATTTAAAAGAAGTGTGTTTTGAATTGGCAAATTGCTATTTTAAAAGTAACGATACCAAAATGGCAGTTAAAACCTTAAAAACTTCAATTAAGAAATACGGATTAACAGAAGAAGATTTGATTTACAGTCAAGTGTTAGATGCTAAATTATCTGATATCACAATTGCCGAATTATATAATGACTTTACCAGATTAAGAAGTAAATACGTTACTTATCAAGAAAGACATTAACAAGTAATGCGTTGCTTGTTTTAAAATCTCTTCGTAAATTTAGTTTTATGAAGAGATTTTTTTTGCAAACTATTGAAATAATTGATTTTGAATTAGAATATATGTATTGGCACATTGACTAATTGTCAAATCGACCATTATTTCGTCTTCTCTCTAAAAACTTTTTCTAAATTAGTGCCTAAATCCGCAAGTTGAGCGTCTTCCACAATTTTTCCTTTGTGAATAATAATAATTCTATCGCAAATAGCTTCTACTTCTTGCATAATATGTGTAGATAAAAATACGGTTTTGTCTTTACCAATATTCTTAATTAATTCTCTAATTTCCACCAACTGATTCGGATCTAAACCTGTTGTAGGTTCGTCTAAAATCAAAACATCAGGATTGTGAAGTAAAGCCGTTGCTAAACCAACACGCTGACGAAATCCTTTAGAAAGTTCACCAATTTTTTTATGGCATTCCGGAGTCAAACCAGTCAATTCAATCACTTCTTGAATTCTAGATTTGTCCGTTTTATGCACGTCAGCACTAAATTCTAAATACTCACGAACATATAAATCCAAATACAACGGATTGTGTTCTGGTAAATAGCCAACAGATTGTTGTACGCTTTTTTGAGCAGTCGTGACATCAAATCCATTTACGGTCGCTTCGCCTTCATCTGCTGTTAAATACGTTGTCAATATTTTCATTAAAGTCGATTTTCCAGCTCCATTCGGACCTAAGAAACCTACAATTTCGCCTTTGCTTACAGAAAAACTAACGTTATCTAACGCTTTTTGTGATCCGTATGTTTTGGTTATGTTTTTTACTTCTATTGACATATTCTTGTTTTCAACAAAAATAATAAATAAATGCAATACTATTATAGATAAATTTAAGTTAATGTTGTTTTTGCTGTTTACTTTTTTTGTATATTTGTTAAACAAAATAAGAATATTATGGCTGCACCTAAAAAAAAGAAAGCAATTACGGAAGATGTAATTGTTTCTGCTTACACAGATTATTGTTTAACGCATGGTAAAAAACCCAATTCGGTTTATGAATTTGCCAAGCAAAACACTATGGAAGAAAGCGATTTTTACCAATTTTTTGCTTCTTTTGAGTTTTTAGAAAAGCAATATTTTGTTTCTATGTTTGCTTATACTTTAGAATTATTAGAAAAAAATGAAGCCTATCAATCGTATGAAAGCGCAGACAAGTTATCAGCTTTTTATTTTACTTTTTTCGAAATGGCAACGGCAAACAGAAGTTTTGTGATTTATTTACTGAAACAAGACAAAAACCCAATGAAAAATCTTGGGAAGTTATCAAAACTTCGTGAAGTATATTTGGATTTCGCCTTAACTATTCTAGAAAAACCTATTAAAATTGATCAAGAAACGGTCGTAAAAATTCAAGACAAAGTTTTACAAGAAGCTTCTTGGTTGCAATTTCTTTCGATTTTCAATTTTTGGATGAACGACGAATCACCAAATTTTGAAAAGACAGATGTTTTCATAGAAAAATCAGTAAAAGCAAGTTTCGATTTAGCCTATAACATTCCAACTCAAAGTGTAATTGATTTTGGGAAATTTTTATGGAAAGAACAAATGAATGGCATGTTTTCTAAATCATAAATTCAACAAAAAACAATGAAAAAAATAGACAGTATTCCAACAGGAAAAATGGAGCGTGTAACTAAATTGGTTACCACTGGTGTGAAAGTTGGAGGAAATTACCTAAAATATTACGGAGAAAAAGTTGTGAATCCATCTTTAACAAAAGACAAATTACATGAAAGTAATGCTTCTGATATTTATGATGGCTTAAAGGAATTAAAAGGAAGTGCTTTAAAAGTCGCACAAATGCTAAGCATGGAAAAAAACTTGTTGCCTCAATCTTATACGGATAAGTTTTCGTTGTCGCAATTTTCTGTTCCGCCATTATCAGCGCCTTTAGTTCGAAAAACATTTAAAACGTATTTTAAACAATATCCTGAAGAATTATTTGATAGTTTTTCACCAGATTCTATAAACGCTGCAAGTATTGGTCAAGTTCATAAGGCAAAGAAAGACGGAAAAGAATTAGCCGTAAAAATTCAATATCCTGGTATTCGTGAAAGTATTAGTTCTGATATTGCTTTAGTGAAACCTATTGCGATTAGAATGTTCAATTTACAGGGAACTTCAGACGAATATTTTCAAGAAGTAGAAGAGAAATTAACAGAGGAAACAGATTATAAATTGGAAATTTCGCAGTCGATGAAAGTCATTGAAGATTGTGAGAAAATCGAAAACTTGTTATTTCCACATTATTATCCTGAATTTTCTTCAGATAAAATTATCACGATGGATTGGATGAATGGGATTCATTTATCTGAGTTTTGTTCAAGTAATGCTTCTCAAGAACAACGTAATAAAGTCGGACAAACCTTGTGGAACTTCTATATGTACCAAATTCACCAATTGAAAAAATTTCACGCCGATCCGCATCCAGGAAACTTTTTAGTGGATAAAAACGACAATTTAATTGCGATTGATTTTGGTTGTATGAAAGAAATTCCAAATGATTTTTACGTACCATATTTTGAAGTTTCTACACCAGAATCATTAAAAGACATGGACTATTTTACAAAAAAATTATACGAGTTAGAGATTTTAAAAACTACGGATAAACCAAAAGAATTAGAATTTTTTACTGATTTGTTTCACGAATTATTATCTGTATTTACCAGACCAATAAATGAAGTTGAGTTTGATTTTGCTGATTTGAAATTTCAGAATGATATTGCAGCTTTAAGTGAAAAATTCGCAAGTGATAAAACACTAAGAAAAATGAATGGAAACAGAGGTTCCAAACATTTTATATATGTAAACCGAACATTTTTTGGTCTATATAGTTTAATGTTCGATATCAAAGCAAAAGTGAAAATTAATGATTTTGAAAAATATTTAAAATTAGTATAACATCACTAACTTTAGGATTAAAATAATAGCTTAATGGGTTTCGCCACGTATTATCGAATTGTATAATTTGTTCGTCCTTGACGAAAAATTCGAATTAAATCGAATTAAATTTTAAAAATTTGTGAATTCGTGGCCAAAAAAATATAATATCTATGAAAAACTACTTAATAATTGGCGGAAGCAAAGGCGTTGGGGAACAAATCGTAAAAGAATTATCTGAAAAAGGAAACTTTTGTCACGTTATTTCTCGTTCTGAACCAACGTATCAATTTAATGGGAATTGGTATCAATTAGATGCGCTAACTGACGAATTACCAACCATTGAAGCTATTGATGGTTTGGTGTATTGTTTGGGAAGTATCAATTTGAAGCCTTTCAATCGTTTAAGTTTAGAAGATTTTAATACCGATTTTAATGTAAATTTTTTCGGAGCCTTAAAAGCGTTTCAACATTATTTACCGACCTTAAAAAAATCGGAACAAGCAAGCGTTGTGATGTTTAGTACAGTTGCGGTACAATCAGGAATGCCGTATCATGCTAGTATTGCTGCAGCAAAAGGAGCAGTAGAAGGTTTAGTGAAAAGTTTAGCGGCAGAATTCGCACCAAAAATTAGAGTGAATGCCATCGCACCATCTTTAATTGATACACCATTAGCCGCTGGAATTTTACGTTCAGATCAAATTAAAGAAAACATGATTGCAAAGCATCCATTAAAACGAATTTTAAATCCAATTGATGTTTCAAAAACAGCATGTTTCTTACTTTTAGAAGATTCAAACGGAATAACCGGACAAATAATTGTTCAAGATAACGGCTTAGTGAGTTTAAGTTATTAAATATTTTATATATTTGTATCAATGTTAGAAAACAAATTAAATATGGTAGCAACTTGGTGGAATACTTTTCGCTAGGGATTACTATGTTTTATATATAAATTAGTAAATCCCGATTTTTTCGGGATTTTTTTATTAGAAACAAAATGGAAATTACAAAAGAACATAAACAATGGTTGGTAGATTTTAATTTAAATCACCCATTAGTCATAGCTGGACCTTGCAGTGCAGAAACGGAAGAACAAGTTTTAAAAATTGCACACGAATTGAAAAATTCAGATGTGTCGATTTTCCGTGCGGGAATTTGGAAACCAAGAACGCGTCCGGGTGGCTTTGAAGGTGTTGGAGAAATCGGACTAAAATGGTTGCAAAAAGCTAAAGCAGAAACAGGTTTGTTAATGGCTACGGAAGTCGCAAATGCCAATCACGTGAAATTAGCTTTAGAACATGATATTGATGTGTTGTGGATTGGCGCGCGAACAACTGTAAACCCATTTGCTGTTCAAGAAATTGCGGATGCTTTACAAAACACGGATAAAATTGTTTTAATAAAAAATCCTGTAAACCCTGATTTGTCTTTATGGATTGGTGGCGTAGAACGCTTGTATAACGCTGGAATTAAGAAATTAGGTGTCATTCATAGAGGATTTTCAACTTACGAAAAAACAAAATTCAGAAACAATCCAGAATGGCAAATTGCAATCGATCTGCAAAATAAATTCCCAAATTTACCGCTAATTTGTGATCCTTCGCACATTACTGGAAAACGTGATATGATTCAGGAAGTCTCGCAACAAGCTTTAGATTTAAATTACGATGGTTTAATTATTGAAACACATACTGATCCAGATAATGCTTGGAGTGATGCGGCTCAGCAAGTAACGCCAGCCACTTTAAAACAAATTTTCATCGATTTGAAAATGAGAAAAGAAACGGATGAAAATGCAGAATGGAACAAAGCAATGGCCATGCAACGTGCTTATATTGATGAATTAGATACGAAATTGATTGAGATTTTAGGAAAACGTATGAAGTTAGCCGAAAAAATCGGACAACTTAAAAAAGAGAAAAACGTGGCCATTTTGCAAAACAAACGTTGGAATGAAATTTTAGGTCGAATGATTTTAGATGGAGAAGAAAAAGGTTTAAATGAAGATTTCGTTTTGAGAATATACAAAGCCATTCACCAAGAAAGTATCGCGCATCAAGAAAAAATAATTAACAAATAAAAGAAGAAATACTATCTTTGTTCTAAGTTACGATGCATCAAAATCAATTATCGTAAATCAAAATTAAAAATGACAGGAACCGTTTATAAATCTACCGGAAGTTGGTATTACGTAAAATCTACCGAAAATAAATTTTACAATTGTCGTATCAAAGGTAAATTCCGAATGAAAGGTATTAAAAGTACCAATCCAATTGCGGTAGGTGATGTGGTGGATTTTGATTTGGATGAAACAGTTGATGAAGTTAACGGAATCATTACAAATATTCACGATCGTAAAAATTATATCGTTCGTAAATCGGTAAATTTATCGAAACAAACACATATTATTGCTTCAAATATTGATATTGGTTTCTTAATTGTAACTATTAATAATCCAACTACCACAACCAGTTTTATCGACAGATTTTTGGTAACTGCAAAAGCATACGGAATTGAAGCGATCCTAATTTTTAATAAAATTGATACTTTTGACGATGCGACTTTAGATGAGCAATTGTATTTGCAACATACTTATGAGCAAATTGGATATAAATGTTTGCGAGTTTCGGCCACAGATAACAAAGGTGTTACAGCATTAATGGATTTAATGAAAGGAAGAGTTTCTATGTTTTCTGGGCATTCTGGCGTTGGTAAATCAACATTAGTGAACGCAATTGAACCAACATTAAATCTGAAAACGAAAGAAATTTCAAATACGCACTCGCAAGGGCAACATACTACCACTTTTGCGGAAATGTTCGATTTAGCGAACGATATTCGAATTATTGACACACCTGGAATCAGAGGTTTTGGAATGGTAGATATGGAACCACAAGAAATTTCCGATTATTTTCCTGAATTTTTTGTTCTAAAAGGAGATTGTAAGTTCAACAATTGTTTACATAAAGAAGAACCACATTGTGCCGTAAAAAAAGCATTGGACGAAGATAAAATTGCTTGGAGCAGGTACCAAAGTTATTTAAAAATATTAGAAGGCGACGAAGAAAATTTCCGTAATGATATTTATGGTGAAGACCGAATTGCCAGCGATGAAACCCGTAAATCGTAGAGACGCGATTTATCGCGTCTAAAATAAAATATTTCATTGCGTCTAAAACAGACACATATATAAATATTAAAAAAATTTTAACAATTAATTAATAGTATATTTCGTCTTTTAGTTTCATCTTTACTGCCTTTAGTGTTTTAAATTTTTTGATATTTAATACTACCCAGCAAATACATTCAACATTCATAGCGATTAATATATAAGTTAAAATGAGAATAGTTATTCAACGTGTTTCTGAAGCTTCAGTTGAAATTGAACAAGAAATAGTCGCACAAATAAATCAAGGTTTATTGGTTTTAGTTGGTATAGAAGAAGAAGATACTTCCGAAGATTGTAATTGGTTGGTTTCAAAAATTGTAAATCTTCGCATTTTTGCTGATGAAAATGAGGTAATGAATTTTTCTGTAAAAGATATTGCTGGTGAAATTATTGCAGTAAGTCAATTCACACTTCATGCCTTAACCAAAAAAGGAAACAGACCAAGTTATATTAAGGCTGCAAAACCAGATATTGCCATTCCCATGTATGAGAAATTCGTACAACAATTAGAAACCGAATTAGGTAAAAAAATCCAAACCGGACAATTTGGTGCCGATATGAAAGTGGCGTTAGTGAATGACGGACCAGTAACCATAAGTATAGATAGTAAAAATAGAGAATAGTATGAATGATTTCAACTTTAAAAAACCATTTTTAGAATTTTTACTAAACGGAACAATTTGCACCGTATTAATTTATTTTTTGCAATTTCATGATTGGATAAAATCATTAAAATTTGGAGTAGCTTTCGGATTAGTAATGGCAATTTTTTATACTTTAATCTTACCAAAATTTAAAAAAAAGCAATAATATGGACTTACAAAATGCACAACTTGAAGTTGATAATTGGATAAAAAATCACGGCGTTCGTTATTTTAACGAATTAACGAATATGGCGCAACTTACCGAAGAAGTAGGTGAAGTTGCCCGAATTATAGCTCGAAGATATGGCGAACAATCTGAAAAAGAATCAGATAAAAATAAAGATCTCGGCGAAGAATTAGCCGATGTAGTTTTTGTGGTTTTATGTTTGGCGAATCAAACTGGAATCAATTTGCAAGAAGCTTTTAATAAAAAACTCGATTTAAAAACCAATCGCGATCACGACCGCCATCAAAATAACGAAAAACTGAAATAATTTTGAACTGGATTTTACTTATAATTGCAGGTTTGTTTGAAGTCGGTTTTGCAACTTGTTTAGGCAAAGCAAAAGAAACTTCAGGTAATACTTCTTTGTTTTGGTATGGCGGATTTTTATTTTGCTTAACCATAAGTATGGTTTTGTTAGTAAAAGCCACCAAAGAATTACCTATCGGAACAGCCTATGCCGTTTGGACAGGAATCGGCGCTATCGGAAGTGTGATTGTTGGTATTTTAGTATTTAATGAACCCGCTACTTTTTGGAGAATATTCTTTATGTTTACGCTTATTGCTTCAATTATAGGTTTAAAATTTGTATCGCACTAATGAATTTACAATTTAAAATATCTGAAATTTCAAATCTGAAATCTGAAATTTCAATAACTGGTTCGAAATCTGAAACCAACAGATTATTGTTGTTACAAGCGTTATATCCGAATTTAACTTTAGAAAACACATCCAATTCGGATGATTCGGAAGTGATGTTAGAAGTGTTAAAAAACTTTCAACTTCTAACTTCTGATTCCCCGCTTTTCAACATTCATCATGCAGGAACCGCCATGCGTTTTCTTACCGCTTTTTTCGCCATTCAGGAAGGAAAAGAAGTAGTGTTAACTGGCTCTTCTCGTATGAAAGAACGTCCAATTCAAATTTTAGTAGCAGCTTTAAATCAGCTGGGTGCTGATATTTCTTATGAAGAAAAGGAAGGTTTTCCACCCATAAAAATCAAAGGAAAAAAGTTAACTAAAAATAAAGTTTCTTTACCGGCTAATGTTAGTAGTCAATATATCTCAGCTTTATTATTAATTGCTCCAAAATTAGAAAACGGATTAGAATTGACTTTAGAAGGTGAAATTACTTCTATTCCTTATATCAAAATGACATTGGCTTTGCTAAACGAAATTGGTATCGAAACTAGTTTTAAAGAAAATATCATTAAAGTAAATCAACTTCAAAGTATAAACGCCAAAAAAATAACAGTAGAGAGCGATTGGAGCTCTGCATCTTACTGGTATTCTATAATTGCATTGTCTGAAATTGGTACAACAATTACTTTATTAAGCTATACTAAAAATAGTCTTCAAGGCGATGCTGTTTTGGCCGATATTTATGAGGATTTTGGAGTAGAAACAGTTTTCAATAGTAATAAATCAATAACTATTACCAAAACTGAAAGTTATACTATTGAATATGCAGAATACAATTTGCAAAACTCGCCTGACATTGCGCAAACTATTGCAGTAACTTGTTTTGGATTAGGTTTTGAATGTCATTTTACAGGGTTACATACTTTAAAAATCAAAGAAACGGATCGATTAGAAGCTTTAAAAAACGAATTAACTAAACTTGGTGCAGAAGTTTCTATCACAAATGATTCCTTAACGATACTTTCTTCAAAAGGAATTAATGAAAACGTAAGCATTACAACTTATCAAGATCATCGAATGGCTATGGCATTTGCTCCTTTAGCATTAATAGTACCAATTATAATTGAAAACGCTGAAGTAGTTTCCAAATCGTATCCAACTTTTTGGGAAGATTTAAAACAAGTTGGGTTTCAATTTTAAATGATTTTAATTATCTTTTAATAATCTGAATTCTATCTAAAATAGTTTGAGCTTTATCTGGTGAAACAGGAATATGAATTCCAGTTTCTAATTCTAAACTTCCACCATCCGATTTGTTATAAGCCACCACTTGTTCAAAATTTACAATATACGATTTGTGAACGCGCATAAATCTCGTATCCAAACACAAAATATCTTCAAAATTTTTCAGATTTCGACTAACTAAATGTTTAGTTCCATTGTTGCAAAACACTTCTGAATACGCACCTTCACCTTTAATATATGATATTTTTGTCGTATCAATAAAAATTAAAGTATTTCCAGAAGGCACCGCGATTTTTGTTAAACTGTCTTGGTTAATCGTTTCTTTTAATAATTTGTAATTTTCTACTTTTTGTTTTTGCTTTTCTAAACGAGCTATAGCTTCTGTTAATTGTTCTGGATTTATGGGTTTCAACAAATAATCGACAGCAGAAAATTTAAAAGCTTGTAAGGCATATTCGTTATATGCAGTAGTGAAAATGATAGAAAAATTCACATCATTTTCGTCAAAAAAATCTAATAGTTCTAAACCACTATGACCAGGCATTTCAATGTCTAACAAAACCAAATCGGGTTGAAATTTTCTTATTGCTTTTACACCTTCTGGCAAGTTTTCACATTCTGCAACTACAGTAATTTGCGGACAATACTCTTGTAAAAGTAACGCTAATGAAACTCGTGCTCGTTTTTCGTCGTCAATAATTATAGCTTTCATAAAGGATTTAATAAATTATAGGAATTACAAATACAACAGTAGTTCCTAACGATTGATTGTTTTGATTTTGCTTGTCAATGTATGCAATTGAAATGTTCTTTTGCGTAAATTGATTCAATAAGTTCACTCTATTTTGCATCGCATTTGTGGCAAAAGATTGGTGTTTATTGTTTTTGATTTGATTTAATTCATGGCTTTTTTTACGACCAATTCCGTTATCATCAATGCTGATTTTAATTTGATCCGCCACTTTTTCAAAATGAATTTTCAACTTTTTTTCTTCTGTTTGATGAAGTAATCCGTGCTTTACCGCATTTTCTACAAAAGGTTGTAAAAACATAGATGGAATTTTAATATTGTCAGCATCAACATTCGAATCTGCCAGTATTTCGTAATTGAAATCATCATTAAATCTAACTTTTTCAATATCTAAATACAAACTCAACGTTTTAATTTCTTCCGTAATGGAAACCAAATCTTTTTCGGTCATTTCTAAAATCGTACGTGTTAATGTTGAGAATTTTGACAAATAATTTACAGCTTGTTTTTTATCGTTTGAAAGAATAAAAGACTGAATAGTATTCAACGCATTATAAAAGAAATGCGGATTCATTTGCGATTTTATAGCTTTTAATTTCGACTGATTCAAGTTTTTTTCCAGGTTTACTTTTTCTAATTGTAATTCGTTTTTGCGTTTTAAATTGCGAATTTTCCATTTGTAAAAACTATAAATTAACACTAAAAAAAGTATTCCCATTCCTATTAAAAAGAAAGTATTAAGCCAAAAGGGTTTTTTAATTTCGAATTGAATAGTTTGTAATTCGGTTTTTTCATTATTATAAATAAAGGCTAATTGAATAGTATAAGTTCCTGATGATAAAGAAGATAGTTTTAAATTTTTATCGTTTTCATCCAATGTTTTCCATTCTGAATTATTAATGGTATACGAAACACGATAATTTTCATTTGGAATAAATGATAAAACGGAATAATTAATAGTGATGTCGTTTTCTTCTGGATTTAATTGATTTATTTCCTCAATTTCACGTCTTTTTCCATTAATCTGAATTTCATTTACAATCAATTTAGGTTTCGGATAATTACCAATTTCATTACGATTTTTTATCACAATTCCTTTTGACGTGGCGAATAAAAGTTGGTTGTTTTTTAAAATCACATCTGTCGCTTCCATGTCGTTACTTATCGACATCACTTTCTGTGCTTTTTTGCTTTCCAAATCATATTCATAAACACTATTTTCAGAAAATAAATAACAATATTGATTTCTAATAAAAAAGCGATTAAATTTTTCTTTAGCAATAAAATAAGGCAATTTGAAAAGGGTAACTTTGTTTTTCGAATCTAAGCAATATAATTTTTCAGCCGTTGAAAGCCCGATGATTTTATCTTTATATTTTTGAATTTTTATTAGAAAAAGCGTTTCATTATTGTGTTTTAATTCTTTGCTTTTTCCGTCATTAGTTACTGCAATTAGTCCATTATTTGTGGCGTAATAAATAGTGTTATTTATAGCATTGTATTCTGTAGATTTTCCGTTTGTATTGTTTAATAAAGACACTTGATTAAATCCTGAGAAATTAGCGTTTTTGTTTTTTTCATAGATAAAGTCCCAATTGCTTTTTAAATTTTTGTCGATATAAAAAATACCAACTAATCCGCTTGCTGCAAATGAAAAGTATTTGTGATCTACTTTTTTTACGTCTTTTATAGCAATTGAAAATTCATTTGTAATTTGATTCTTTTTGGTAAGAATGTTGAATTTTATCGAATTAAAAAACACATTTCCATTTATAGTGTCAGCAAAAATTTGACTGATAGAATGATTGCTTTCTGTTTCGAATATTTTCTCAGCTTGTAACGTTTTACAGTTGAGTTTATAAACTAAATCCTTTTCTGCGCCGATGAAAATTTCGTTTTTTCCTAAGGCTAAAGATTGTGGTCTGGGCTGTAAATCGATGTAATTGTTAGTGAAATCTTGAATAAATAAAACACCTTTATTTAAAGTGGAAACCCAATAATTTTGTTGTTTGTCTTTATAAACAAAAGAAATATTTTGATCCGTAAAATAGGTTTTACTTTTGGTAGTATTTAAATCATTTTTATAAACGCCGTTGGGAGTACAAATCCAAATGGAACTATCTGCTATAGCGGTATTCTGAATAAAATCAGGAGCATTATTCAATTTATGTTTTGAAAATTTATCGTTTTCAAAGCTATAATACGTGCTATTCGATTTGGAATTAATAATTAATTTGCCGTTCCAAGTGTTTATAATGGGTGTGATTATTTCTTCAAAAAACCTATTAGGTAAAGGGTGTTTTTTGATTGAATTTTTCTCTCCAAATTCATATAGATAATCACTTAAAACATAGAAATTATCTTTCGTTGCAAAACAAAATCGGATTTGTTTATCAGGAATGGAATGTTTGTGTTTGAGTTGTAATGTTTTTAAATCGTATACTAAAACAGCATTCAGTTGAATAAGGAATAATTCGTTTTTGACGATTCCAAATTTGAAATATCCTAGTGAAGCAGGTTGTTTTAAAGCTTTAATGCTTTCTTTTTCTACATAATACAAATAACCATCAAAATTGCAATACCAAATTCTTCCAAAAGCATCTTCAGCAATACAAGAACCCGATTTTGAAGTTTGGAAATCTGCAGTAAAAACTTTTGTATTATTTCCATCATATCGACACAAACCTTTACCAGTAGCAAACCACATAAATCCTTTACTGTCTTGAAAAATATCGTAAATACTATTTGATGGAAGTCCAGAAGCTTTATCAATAGATATACTATACGGATTTTGACTAACGCCTAAATTCGTAATAAGTAAAAACAAGGAAAGTAAAAGTATTCGCAAGGATTCAGATTTTAAACAAATGTAATAAATACTAAATTAATGAAAGTGTCGAGTTTATGAAACGGGCTTTTTAATTTACGAAATCAAATTTGGTAAACAGAAACGTGTCTTTGGTAAACTCATTAAATAAGAACATTTTATTTTTAATATTTTTAGCTTATAAATGAGTAAAATATGAGGCTTCCAGATATAATAATTAAGAAATATAAATTAGAGTTATTGCTTTTTGCGATATATAGTTTGTTGTTCCTACTTGTGTTTCATTTTGTTTTATAGTTTCGTAAACGGAAAACCTTGTTTGGTAAACTTGTCTTCAATTTAATATGGTTCACTTATTAGTTTTGTCTCAAACTTTAAAATCTAAAAATTATGAAAACAAGATTACTATTATTTTTAATGGCATTTTCATTTGCCAATGCACAAATTAATGTGTCACAAGGATTTGAATCAGGAACAATTCCATCTGGTTGGGCAAATAATAATTTTTCTTTTACCAATACGACTTCTTGTTCTGGTGTTTATTCTGCTTCATTCACTACTTCTGGACTTGGTTCAGGTGCAGAAATTTCTACTCCCACATATACATCTACTGGAGCTTCCATTACTGTTTCTGCAGATTATAAAAAAAGTTCTGGCTCTGGTGGAGGTATTTTTTATCTTCAATATTATAATTTCACAACTAGTAGTTGGACGACAATAACAACAACAACTTCTTTTTCAAGCACTTGTCAAACACTTTCTGCAACAATTCCAGCAGGAACAATTCCAACTGGAGCCAATGTAGCTTTTAAATTTTATCTGTATTGTACTAGTGGGAATTTTACTTTTAATGTTGATAATACAAAAGTGTTTGAAAATATTCCTCAAACTATTGCAGAATATACTTTTAATAATACGTACACTAATATTAATGGGAATGCAGCATTTTCTTCAAATGCAGGAACTTCATTTGTAACGGACAGACATGGAAATTCTAATGGAGCTATTAATATTAATAATTCTGGATCTAATGCTACTATTGCTGGGTTATCATATGGTGCTGGTGCTAGAACAATTTCTGTTTGGGCAAAAACTAATGTTTTAAATAGTGTTATTAATTATGTATTCCACTATGGAAACACTGCAAATGGAAATGGATTAGCGTTTAGACCCACATCAATTCTTTATTTTGAAAATGGAGGTGCAAATCTTGAACTTTCAAACACAAATGCAAACAATACTTGGGTGCATTATGTATGTACTTATGACGGAACTACGGCTAAAGTATACAAGGATGGCGCTTTGTTTAGCTCAGGACCTAAGACCTTTAATACGGTAAATAATTCTGATATATTTAAGCTTGGTATTGCAGAAACTGGAGCGGTAACTTATTTTAACGGAGCTATTGATGATTTAAAAATTTACAACTACGTATTGAATACTACAGAAATTTCAAATTTGCATACGAATAATATGCTTACTTCTGAAAACTTCAATGCAAACAATTTAGAAGTTGGTTTGTATCCAAATCCTGTAAATGATGTTTTAAATATTGATACGAAAGAGGAGATTTTATTAGTAGAAGTATTTACTTTACAAGGTCAGAAAGTGATGACGTCAAAACAAAATAAAATCAATGTTGCTGAATTGCCTGCGGGAATTTATTTGGTAAGAATTGAAGATGTAAATAATAATATTGCTACAAAGAAAATTATTAAAAATTAGGTTGGTTTAATTAGTTTGAATAAAAAAAGGGTTGACATTTGTCAACCCTTTTTTTATATATCATCTTCCAAATACATTTTTCGTACACGTTTGAATAATTCACTTGAATAAACAAAGTCTGTAACGGCTGCATTATCTGTTTTGAAAATTTCTTTATTGGTACCTTCCCATTCTAATAAACCGTTTTTTAAGAAAACAATTTTCTCACCAATTTCCATTACTGAGTTCATATCATGGGTGTTAATCACTGTTGTGATATTGTATTCTTTAGTAATTTCTTGAATTAAGTTGTCAATAACAATTGCTGTTTTTGGATCTAATCCAGAATTCGGTTCATCGCAAAATAAATATTTAGGATTATTTACAATGGCTCTAGCAATCGCCACACGTTTTTGCATTCCGCCAGAAATTTCAGAGGGTTTTTTGTGATTAGCGTTAATTAAATTCACTCTATCAATCACAAAATTCACTCGTTCCTTAACTTCTGCAGGCGTTTTATTCGTAAACATTTTTAATGGAAAACCGATGTTTTCTTCCACAGTCATACTATCAAACAAAGCACTTCCTTGAAAAACCATACCAATTTCGGTACGAATATCGCGTTTTTCATCTTTGTTCATTTCTTCATAAATTCTACCGTCAAAAGAAATATGACCGCTATCTACTTGATGAACACCTAATAATGATTTTAAAAAAACCGTTTTTCCAGAACCACTTTGTCCAATTACTAAACTGGTTTTTCCAGCTTCAAAACTAGTAGAAATACCTTTTAAAACCATTTGGTCTCCAAAGCTTTTTTTAATGTCGTGTACTTCAATCATTAGCTTAAAAGTAATTGGGTTAAAATATAATTCATTAAAATAATTACAACAGATGTCCAAACGAATGCAACTGTACTAGCTTTACCTACTTCTAAGGCACCACCTTTCATGTAAAAGCCATGAAAAGAAGGGATTGTAGCTAAAATAAAAGCAAATACTAATGTTTTAATAAAAGCATATGCGATATGAAAAGGGATAAATTCGTTTTGCAAACCTGTAATAAATTCTTGACTTGTAGTGAATCCACCATATACACCGGCTAAATAACCACCAAAAATTCCTAAAAACATAGCAATTCCAATCACAAACGGATAAAGCGTAGCGGCAATCATTTTAGGAAAAACTAAGTAATTTAAGGCATTTACACCCATAACTTCTAACGCTTCAATTTGTTCGGTAACACGCATAGAACCAATACTAGAAGTAATAAAAGAACCCATTTTTCCTGCCATAATGATAGAAATAAAAGTAGGTGCGAATTCTAAAACAATAGATTGACGTGTAGCAAAACCAATTAAATATTTTGGAATCAAAGGATTCGTTAAATTCAAAGCGGTTTGAATGGCTACAACTCCACCAACGAAAAACGAAATGAAGCACACAATTCCAAGCGAATCAATAATTAAATCGTCAATTTCTTTTAAGATAAGTTGTTTCATCACGCTCCATTTTACAGGACGATTGAAAACGTCTTTCAGCATAATGAAATAGCGACCAATTTGCGATAAATATCTAATCAACATCATAGTTTAAAAATATCTGCTAAAATAGTAAATTAATGTGTCAATTACCGATGTGCCAATTTGAAAATTGCATAATATTTTTAATTGACGAATTGGCTAATTTTTAATTGGCTAATTGAACAACTTCGCTTTCATTTTTTTCCAACGGTAGTTTCGTATCCATTTGGCTTGTTCGGAAGTTACAAATAATTGTTTTCCTGAAGTTTTGGCTTTCCAAAAACCCATAATGTAATCGATGAACAATAAAGGTTTTCCTTTTCTGCTCGCTAATTTTAAAGAAGCAATTGCGGTAATGAAAATTCCGTAACCTAAACTATAAAAAGCTTCACCTTGTTTGTAACGCGCCGCTTTGTTATAACTGGCACCTGTTGGTTTTAAGTGTTTTACATGTAAACTTTCATCAGTAACGACTTTCCAATTATAGAATTTACAAAGTAATTCGTCTACAGTATCCCAACCCATTGCAGGTTTTAAGCCACCAATTTGTTTGTATGTTTCTTTTCTGTAGGCTTTTAAAGCGCCACGAATATGGTCTTTGTCGGTTAAGTTTTCTAGAACCCAATCGCCATTTTTCTCAATGTAACAAAAGCCACCAGCCATTCCAATTTTAGAATCAGATTGGAAATGTTTAATGATAGTTTCGAAATAATTGTTTGGAAAAATTAAATCGGCGTCGACTTTTACGATGATATCGTAATTGTCATCAATATGTTTTTCGCCTTCATGAAACGCTTGAATTACTTTGCTTCCTGGAAGATGAATCGCATCCGATTTTTTATTGACTAAAGTAATAAACGGAAATTTTTCAGAAAAAGAAGTAACAATTTCTGCCGTACTATCTGTAGAACTATCATTCACCACAACAATTTTTGATGGCAAAACAGTTTGCTCCACCAAAGATTGTAAAGTCAAAGCCATAAAAGCTTCTTCGTTATAAGCAGGAATGATAATGTAGTATTTCATCTGATTAGTCACTATTTATTAGTCGCTCTTTCAGCATATACTAAATAATATCTTGGTGTAAACCATCTCAATAACGGACGGAAACCAATTTTTTTAACAGGATGTGTGAATTTCACACTGTCAATAATTTTAAAGCCAGTTTTTTCTAATAACCAATCCAACTGCCAATCTTCAAATTCGTGATAATGTCTGTCCCATTTATCGGTTTTACTTCTGTAAGCCGATGAAAACCATAAACGTAAAGGAATAGAAATTAAAACTTTATCACATTTTACGTTTTCTAAAACAGTATATGGATTTAATAAATGTTCGAAAATTTCAAAACCTGTAAAAACATCATAATTTTCTTCGCGTAAAGCGTTCTGATTCGCATCTAAATCTTCCCCTTTCGTATTGATAACTTTATAGTCATTTTCTACCATAATTTTCGAAAACGGATTCGGAACACCTAAGTCGAAAATTGTTTCAGAAGTTGATATGTGTTTTTTTAAAAAATCTAAAGTAATGTTGAAGCGCTTGCTAGGATATGTTTTTTCGTACATTTTAATTTTGTTTTATTCCGCTGCGTTCCATACAATTCGGTTTGCCTCGGGTCAAGTTTAATGTTTCAAGTTTAAAACAAGGGTGTAAAAATAGTAAATAAACCTGAAACTTTGAACCTGAAACTTTAAACAAAAATAATTATACTTTATAAACAAAAGCATTAATATTCATTCCTGCTCCAACCGAAGCGAAAATTATAACATCGCCTTTATGAAGTTCTTGATTTTCAATTTTTCCATTCACTATTAAATCATATAAAGTGGGCACAGTTGCTACACTTGAATTACCTAATTTATGAATACTCATTGGCATTACTCCTTTTGGTGGGGCTTGATTATATAGTTTGAAGAAACGATGAATAATAGCTTCATCCATTTTTTCATTCGCTTGATGAATCAATACTTTTTTAACATCTGTAATTTGATAACCACTTTTTTCTAAACACAATTTCATCGCGTTTGGAACATTGTTTAGGGCGAATTCGTAGATTTTTCGACCATGCATTTTGATGTATCGTACATCTTCATCTAAATTTTTATTAAATGAATTTCCGAAATATAAATAATCTGCTTCATCTGTTGCGTATGTTGCAGAAGCATGACTAATTATTCCGCCTTCTTCTTCCGTAGCTTCAATAACCGTTGCGCCAGCTCCGTCCGAATAAATCATAGAATCTCTATCGTGAATGTCAACGACTCTAGATAATGTTTCGGCACCAATGACTAAACATTTTTTTGCCATTCCAGCTTTGATGTAAGCTTGTGCTTGTATCACGCCCTCAATCCAACCTGGACAACCGAAAAGCATGTCGTAAGCTACACAATATGGATTTTTTATACGTAATTTTTGTTTCACACGAGAAGCCAAAGTAGGTACGGCATCTGCTTGAATTGCACCGTGTTTTACATTTCCGAAATTATGTGCAAAAATGATATAATCTAAAGTTTCAGGATCAATTTTAGCAGCTTCAATAGCACGTTGAGCGGCGATTAAGGCAATGTCGGATGTTATTAAATCATTACTAACATACCTGCGTTCTTGAATTCCGGTAATTTCTAAAAATTTCTCTGCAACTACTTCATTTGAATAAGGAAAATCGGAACCATCCTCATTTAAAAAAGAATGCTTTGCGAAATCTAAATTCGTAACTTTTTCTGTAGGTATGTAGCTTCCTGAGCCAGTAATTTTAATATTCATTTCGGCAAATTTTAGTCTAAATTACTAAATTGAGAGTCATAATGGGCTTAACAATTCGTAAATTAAGTAATTATTACGAAATTGTTAAAATAATTCATTTTTTTTATTGATTTCAGAATTTAAGCAAACTTTATTTTCATTACAGTTGCCATATTCAGTGCCATAGTTTTCATTTGGTCGGCTTTGTTACCTTCGAAACTTTCTGTAATGGAAGTATAAAAATGATCTAACCAAATTTCAAAATGTTCGTGGGTGAAAGGATGTTTGTCGTGAATGTCTTTATGGATTTGGAACATATTATTACTGTATCCGCCTTTTAAAAACAAACCTTGTTCCCAAAAGGTTGCTAAAGTTTCAAAGTGTTCTTCTAAATGTTGATCAACATGAGTGGCTTTTGTGAAAAAGAAATTGATAGATTGGTCTTTTAATAATCTATCGTAAAAGTTTCTTATGATTAGGATAATATCTTCACGGGTTTCTATGTCTGTCATTGTACTGAATTTTTCGAAATTCAAATTTACGATAATAGTTCTTGAAGAAATTGATATTTATCATATTTCAAAAAAAAATCCCAAAAACCGAATTGGAATTTGGGATTTTAAAGTTAGTATAAAATAATTTATCTAAATATTTTTGTTTCTATTATAGCCCTTAAAACAGAATGTAATAAACCAATACAATAAAAAAAGGTTGAAAAAACCAATAAAAACAAGGCTTTAGAACGAAAAAGGTTTGAAAACCTAATAAATTGAAATGTACATTTTACTACCATTAACTACTATTTAATTACCATTTAAAACATCATTAATTACCATTTTAAGCAACTAACTACTATTAAACAATACAAATACTTGATTTAGTACCATTTACAACACATAAAGCCATATTTTAAACTAACAAACCACCCTAAAAAGTGGTTTTTTTTATGCCTTTTTACTAACCATACAAAAAACTAAAAAAACATACTTTTTATAGTTGGGTTGACAGTTGGGTTGACAGTTGGGTTGACATAAGTATGTTTTGAAACATTCAACTCAAAGCAAATAAATGTAAAAAAAACAATGTTTTTACTTAAAATTAGCAAACTCACGGCACTTAATAACATTTACATTAATTAATTATTTTACATAAACACTTAAAAATCAATAAGTTATTAGGTTGTTTTGTAAAAACAAAAATTAAAAAGATGCTTTATATACCTAAAAGTTGCACTTTACCAGTACTTTCTTCTTTATTTACAGAACCTAATACACGAGACAACTGCCTAATATTTTTTTTGTTTATTTTTATTGGTTGATGTATAAGTACGCCATCTGGGTATGTTTCAGTATTAGTACTGTAACACATTATATAATTGTCATCATAGTTGGAAATTTTTTTTGTAATTCTCATTTCGTTGGTTTCAACTACATAATTTCTACCCCAAATAATCTCGTTTTTATCAATTAGTTCTCTAATAACTAATGTACAGCCACTTTCATATTCCGTCATACTGTCTCCATAATGTCTAATAGCTGCCGTTGCTCCATTAAACCAATCACCAGCATCAATTTGAATAGAACTACTATAAACTGGCTCTGTTCCTGCAATTTGTTGAGTGCCGCCTATTGTATGAACATCTTCATATAAAGGAATCATGTTTTTTTGATGAATAAACTCGGTTTTTTCACTTTTCAACATTGATCCTTTGCCAGTTAGTAACCATTCTGGATTGATTTGAGTACATTTTGTATATATCAACTCAACATCATAGGTGTTTCTAATCTTCCATTTTGAAACTAATTGACTACTTACACCTAAAAATCCCGCAAATTCCGCGTCAGTTTTGAACTTATAATGTTTTTTTATCTCGTTTAAAATCAATGATTTATCCATAATATTTAAAATAATATATACAAAATGTACTTTTTATTTGTTTATGTGTACAAAATGTACATATATTTGCATTGTACACAATATGTAAACAATCAAAACAATGAGCAAAGATAGAAAAACAAAACCGTATGCTATATATAACAAAAGCATAATTAAAAGGTTAATTGAAAAACACGGCTTCACACCTCACTTTATTTATGCTTCACTTCGTGGAGACAGAACCAGCGAAAGTTCTACAAAAATTTGTGAAGATTATAAGTTAATGGAAACTGAAATGAACAAAGTATTAAAATCAATTTAAAACAAAAGCTATGATTTTTAAAACCATCCATCACATCAATCGTGATTGTACTCACGAAGTTATCGAAAAACTAATAGTTGTTTTTGGCTATGTACTAAAAAGAAGTTTAACTACTAAATTATTATAATTATGAAAAAGCAAACTTACTCACACTTGATTCAACCGTATAATTCGGTAACAATAACTGAAAATAGTGGGTCAAAGATTGGCACAACAGTGAAAAGTTTATTGCCCTTTGCTGACCAATCGACACATTTGTTACCACACGCACCGAAAATGGTTGTAAGGGAGTTTCATCTTGTATTACAAGAGGATAATAAGATATACTGCAAGGAGTTTTTTGAAAACATCCCTTCAACGCCTCAAGGGCAAATAAACACGACTCAATTTGTTGCTGAAATTGCTCAAAAGAAATATCAACACTTTGGGCTGTAATATCAACTACAAAAACATGCATAGGTACCATAATCACTATTATTTTTAAGGTTAGAGTTACAAATATAGTGAAAAATCCCGCTACGGCTTTGCGTGGTTTCGACACCACGGCGGGAGCAAAATAAAATATTAATTATGCCATATTTATTTTCAAATAATAAAGTTGCCGTAGAGTTAGACGAATTGGTTCCAAGATTTTGGAATTGCATAAAAACTGTACAACAAGAACTACATCGCTACAAAGACAAACCATTCGGAATTAAACGTTTGCAATTAGGTGGCAATGGACGTAAAATGTTAATCGATTTCGATACGCTTCACGCTAATGTACAGGAAGCATTAGGCGACCCAAGAAAAACTAACAATCCGTTAGAAGATTTCTTTGTATTTGATGCTGATGCGGTAAGATATTATAACAAATTTAAACGTAACGGAACTACAATTGATACTGATGAGCAAGAGCGTTATGTAATTAACGCATCAGTTATGCAAGCAGTTATCCAATTAGAAGTAGCCAGAACTCAAGAGCGTATAAAAATGAGAATGTCGCTAAAAGGTATTACAGAAAGTTTACGTTTAGATGTAATTCATTTTCAAAACTCATTAAAAGTGTTACACAATGTAGAACATACATTACCAACTTCACAACGATTTAAAGACTGTTTAAAAGCCTTTAAAACAGAGGATAAATATTACACATTAATCAAGGACCCAGAAGGAACTGGTAAACAAAATGCTCGTAAAGTTGATGATCGTACAGAAATGTTATTGAATGCTTTATTTAAAAACCAAAAACATAAACCAACACCCACGGAAGTATCTCGTAATTACGATGCTTTTTTAAATGACTATGCGGAAGTTTATAATGAAGATACTGGCGAACTATACAACCCTAAAGAGTTTAAATCGCTTTCAAAAGCATCGGTTATTAACTATATAAACAAGTGGGAAAACAAATTAGCCACTCACAAAGCTCGTAGTGGAGACAGACAGGTGTATATGGGTAATTTCAAACCACATCATCAAATGGATTTACCAACATTAGCAGGTTCTATAATTTCTATTGATGACAGACAGCCACCATTTGTGTACAACACAAAAAACGACAGAGTTTGGTTTTATTTAGGTGTTGATATTGCAAGTCAAGCAGTAACTACTGTAGTATTTGGCAAAACTAAAGAAGGTATTATTGTTGATTTCTACCGCCAAATGGTACGTAATTATACTGAATTAGGTTTTTGCTTACCGTATGAATTGGAATGTGAAAGTTCGCTAAATAGTAGTTTTAAAGACACGCTACTTCGTCCGGGCATTATGTTTCAAGAAGTAAAAATTGAAGCCAACAACGCAAGGGGTAAATATATTGAGCGTATCAATGAAAAGTTTCGTTACGAAATTGAAAAAAGCGCAGCAGGTTGGTTGGCACGGCCTACCGCAAAATCGGAAGCTAACCAATTGAGTGCAGCAAAAAAACAAATCATTCCTTATGAAATTTTAGTAAATGAAAGGTTATTAGAAATTGAGAAATTCAACAATATGCCTCACCCAATTAAAAAAGACATGAGTCGTTGGGATTATTTCGAGAAAAATCAAAACCCAAATTTAAAACCTACCAATTGGGAAGCAATTTTACCTGTTATAGGTTACAAAACCCCAACATCTTGTAATGCTGGATATATTAAACTACAAGGACTTAAACGTGCTATTGCACAAGATGGACAAATACTAACAGGTGAAAGTTTAATACATCAAATGCAACAAATTGAAGGTAAAGAATTTGATGTGTATTGGATTGACGGAAACGATAGCCAAGTATTGAAGGCTTTTGTTTTTATGAAAAATAGAATTATCTGCGAAGTAATGGAAATGCCACGTTACAACCGTGCAAAAGCAGAACAAACGGACAAATGTAGAGAAGCTATCAAACTGCAAAGCGCATATGTTGCTTCAGTAGATGCCTTTGAAAAACGCCAACGAAACAAAATTGAAAACATTCAAATTATTGATAATACACCTAAAACAATTTCGACAAGTTTCAGAATGCCAAACTTAAAACGCTATGAAGCACCGGAACATGAAACTCATGTTTTCGAAGATGAAGAAACTGACGAATTGGTTTACATACCAAATCAAAATAATGCCACTGGCTGGAAAAAACAATTTGCAATCTAAAAATAACAATATGAACTTAACTAACGAATTCAAACAAAAAGTAAGAATAGCAATATTAGAAAAACGCGAAAACTATGGCGGTTCAGATGCTGAATTTTCTAAAAGTTTAGGTATTAATAATGCAGTTTATAGCCGATTAAAATCAGGTGAAACTGAAAAAATAATGTCCGACACTGTTTGGATCACTTTAGGTAGAGAATTACAAGTAAAATTATTCGAAGACAACTGGAAAGTAGCACGTACATCAGTTTATGCAGAAATTGAAGACAATTTGAATTTTTGTAAAGAATATAGTCGTTCAATGGTTTTAGTTGACGATTGCGGAATTGGTAAAACATTTTGTACTAAGCACATCATAAAAAATATGCGTAATACTTTTTATATCGATTGTTCTCAAGCCAAATCAAAACAATTATTTATCCGGTTACTGGCTAAAACTATCGGAATTGACAACCAAGGAAAGTATTATGACGTGTTGGCCAACTTAAAATACTACTTAACAACTTTGGCAACTGAAAAACCTTTGATTGTTTTAGATGAAGCGGGAGACTTAGAATACACTGCGTTTTTAGAGCTAAAAGGAATTTGGAACAACACTGATGGTATGTGCGGGTGGTATATGATGGGTGCCGATGGTTTACGTGATAAAATAGACAGAGGTATCAAAAATAAAAAAGTTGGTTTTGCCGAAATATTTAGTCGTTTTTCAGATGAATTTATAAAATTAGTTCCAAACGGAAAAGCAGACCGCCAAGCTTTTTATGCCAACCTAATTGGTGATGTAGCATCAGCAAATTTAACAGATAAAAGCAAAGTAAAACCATTAATAAACAAATGCATTAGCAAAGAAACCACGCTTCGTTATTTAGAAACATTAATCAAAATTGGTGCATAAATGGCAAGAGCAATATCAACAAAAACCTTGCTCGGAAAAGTATATGATATTTTCAATTTTGATGGAATTTGGTTTAAAGTATTTGGTAAAATTTCTAAAGGTGGGATTTGGATCATTTACGGAGACGAGAAAAACGGAAAAACAACTGTCGCCTTAAAATTGGCAGAATATTTAAGCAGTTTCGAAAACGTTTGGTACATATCAGCTGAGGAAGGTACGGGATTTGAATTTCAACAAACCGCAAAAAGGTTAAATATTGATCCTAATAATCCAAAAATAAAGTGGCAAGATTATATAGAAGTAACCGAAGTAATTGAAAAGTTAAAAAAACGACAAGCCTCTAAAATAGTATTTATTGACAATGCAACGGTGTATGTAGATGATTTGAAAAATGGAGTTTTAAGAAAACTATTAAAAGATTTTCCAAATACAACATTCATCTTATTGGCACACATGGAAAAAAAGGAACCTTTTACAGCTACTGCAAAATTGGCTAAAAAGTTAGCTAAAATAATTATTAGAGTAGAAGGATTAACCGCTTTTGTTTCTGGTAGATGTCCGGGTGGTTCTATAATAATAGATGATAAAAAAGCCATGTTAATACATGGTAGTGAAATTAACAACTAAAACCAAATATCATGAATAAAACAACAACTAAAAATCAAGTTATCGATTATTTACAATGGTCGAGCGAAGAGTACGAAGAAAGATTGTTTTTAAGCATTTTAAAATGGTGCCAACATTACGGAGCCTATCCAAGCATCATACAGCAATTGTTGGCTAATGCACAAATAAACAAATGGTTCTTGAATGAGTATAATAAAGCGGAACTACAATTTTTAAAAATAACAGAAGTTGTTCCTAACAATACCGAAGTTTTACGAGGACATTACAAGGCCTGCACAGCACAAGTAATGGCAATTTATCCAGCGCCGTTAATAAACAGCATTAAACGAAATAGAGAGTTTTCTAACGCCATACTAGATACTGTATATTATGCTAACTAACGAGAAACACAGGGCTATAATTTTTGAAATTGAGGCCCAGATTTTACAAATCAACATCAAGTTACCTAAAATAGTTGATGTTTCAGAATACGTGAAATTACTAAGCGAAAAACGACAATTACAGGAACTTTTAAACCAGCAACTCAATGCACAATGAAAACCATTTAGAAGCAATACACAAGCGTTTGGAAACACTGCTTTTAGTTCTGCAGTATGATAGTCAAAAAACAAATTATTTCAGCCCTTTGGAGCGAATGCAAATTAACCAGGAGCGAGCTTCAAAATTTGATTACATCAATTATTTATTTAAAAAAATAGAGCATTCAGAAGTTAGAATTTTTAGTGTATCAGA
>NZ_JAZAYT010000021.1:0-23353 GCF_036321945.1 Flavobacterium facile | reverse complement strand
CAATTTATCACTCAAATAGCTGATTATTCTATATGTAATGGCGATAATATGAATTTAGCTGTTTTAATAGCTAATAATTCAACTGTTCCAGGTGCTACATTTGAATGGATAGCTACATTTAATAACAATATTAATAGTTTAGGTTTATCAAGTACAGGTGGATTAGGTACAATAGATCAAGTACTTAATTTATTAGATCCAACACAACCAAGTTCATTAACTATTCAAGTTCGTCCTGTTTTAGGAACTTGTAAAGGTAATTTTCAAGATATTATAATAACGGTAAATACAAAACCAGAAATTCAGCGAGTAAATATAGCACCAGCTACAATTTGTAATAATGGTTCTACAGTGTTAACAATTGTTGCTTCACCTGTTGGAACAGTCTATGATTGGGTAGTTAGTAATGTAAATGGTGTTGTGCTTTCAAATGGTAGTACATCAGGTTCAAGTACTTCAAATGTAATTACTATGAATTTAGAGTTAATAGATGAAGAAATTGCAGGTCGTTTAACATTTACAATAACTCCAAGAAACGGGAATTGTATTGGGCTTCCATTTACAACTGGAATAATTAATGTGAATCCTATTCCAGGTGCTCCGTTTTTTAGTCCATTACCTCCAATTTGTAGTGGTGGCACAACAGCAGGATTGTTAGTTAATCCTTCGTTTCCTGTTCTTGCGGGTACTGAAATAGTTTGGGAAGTGGTACAAGAAGTAAATGTAACAGGAGCTTCAAACGGATTTGGAATAGCGCCAGCACCTATTTTACAAACGCTTACCAATACAACAAATAATCAAGGTTATGTTATATATAGTGTGAAATCTAGGCTGAATGGATGCGAAAGTAATGCTGTTAATATAACAGTATTTGTAAATCCAAAACCAAAACCAGATTTAACAGACGGTCATATTTGTGTTGATCCGGCAGGAAACACCTTCCAAAGTTATTTCTTAAGCACACAGTTGTCTAATGCTAATTTCAGATACAGATGGTTTAAGTTAAATACAGTTACTAACTTATATGAGGAGATTTTCGGAGAAACTAATTCAACTTATGAAGTAACTACAGAAGGTACTTATAAAGTTGAAGTTATAGATGTTACCTATACTACAAATTGTATAGAAACTGATATAGCAATTGTTAGTGAGGAAAATCCAGCTACAGCTCTTACGGCTACTGTGTCAGATGCATTTACCAATAATTCTACAATTACAGTTACTGTAAATCCGATTGGGTCATCTAGTTTGATTTATTCATTAGATGGTGGTGCTTGGCAAGATTCTAATGTGTTTACTGGAGTTGTAGCAGGTGAACATGAAATATTAGTCTCTGATTTGTATGGTTGTACTAATTTATCAATAAAAGTAATTGTAATTGATTACCCTAAATATTTTACTCCAAATGGAGATGGTATTCATGATACATGGAATATAATTGGATTAAATCAAACAGATGCTAAACTATACATCTTTGATAGATACGGTAAATTGATTAAACAAATAAGCACTGTTGATGGAAGTCCAGGCTGGGATGGAACTTATAATGGAGCACAAATGCCTTCAACAGATTATTGGTTCACACTTGATTATACAGAAAATGGTCAACAAAAAGTGTTTAAATCTCACTTCTCTTTAAAACGATAAGTGCATTTATAAAAACAAAAATGGCTGTCAATTTTGACAGCCATTTTTTTATATAATACCTTTTAAATAGAGATAATAATTAAGCAACCTTATTTTTAGAATCCATAATGGATTGAATAAATGTAATTTTAATTGATGTATTTAAAAACTACATTAAGTTATTTTAATAATTTGAAGAGTCAGAATTATAGTATAATTGGTTTGTATTGATTTGTTTAACTCTTTAGAAGTAATATTTAATCCTCTTTTTAAGAATATGTATTACAAGTTTTTAATAATATTATTTAAAAGGATTTCCAAATTCAGATAAATAGTATTTTGAAATAATTTCCATTCCGGAAGTGTTTTGATGATTAAAATTTCGATAAACAATTTGATTTTCTATTTCGATATTACAAGTTTTACTTTGACACATAATCGCATTTAAATCAATTATTTTTATAGAAGGAAATCTCTTTTTCAATTCGTAAACAATATAATCATTAGGTCTGTCATATTTTGGTAAACTAAAATCGGTCTCATTAAAAAAATAATTTCTTCCTGCTTTATATAATTTTGCTTTATGTAAATTGGATTCAGATGTAAATCGTAAACAATCAATAATATAAACATCTTTTTTCAATCGTATCAATTCACCAATTTTTTCAATGGTTTCATGATATGTTTTATTATCAGGTTTACTCCAAGGTTCATCCCAATTTGCAGCAATTACAATAGTTTTATGTTTTTTAGCAAAATCAAATCGGTCAATAGCATATTGTTTATCAAATAAAGCATTTCCGTTTTTATCGTGAATGGTAAATAATGGATAACCTCCAGCATTAGTATCATGTAGATATAAACCAGCATTTTTTGCTAAAATATCAACAAAAGCTGCGGAGTGATTTCCAAAAGAATCTCCAATTAAAACGCCATCAAGTGTGTCTTTTTTTATTCCTAAAAAACAATCTTCACAATTGCCAATTTGAAACGTATCAAAACATCTTTTTCTGACTTTATTTGGAAAATTTTCTTTTGGATTAAATTCTGTTAAGTTTGGAAATCGTTCTGGGAAACCATCTTTGCTATCAATTACGGCATATAATCCAACAACTATAATTAAAGCTGGTAGAAATAATTTTAGCATAGTGTTTTTAAAATCGAACTTTACTTTATATCTGAAAGGCAATTCGATATATTTCCATGATAAGTAAGAAATTACAAAGATTAATGCTAAAATCGTAATTCTGTTAAATCCTGTAAATGATGCTGAAAAATATTTTGTAAATATAATAAAAGGCCAATGCCATAAATAAAGGGAATAGGAAATTAATCCAATTTTTACAAACAACTTTGTGCTAAGTATTTGATTTATAATTCCTTTTTGTTCTGATTTTCCCGAAATAATTAAAAGTACTGTTCCTAAACAAGGAATTAAAGCATTATGCCCCGGAAAAATAGAATTTCCGTTCAATAAAAAGGCTGGCACCAATATCATTACAATTCCTAAAAGAGAAAATAAATGAGCAATTTTAGATGAAATTTGTTTTAAATTATCCCAATGAATGGCTAAAATGGCTCCAATTCCCAATTCGAAAAATCGGGCTGGTAACATGAAATAACTGAAATTTTTATCAGTATAAGCGTAATATTCTGAAACAATGAAAAACCCAATAAAAAACAAGTAAATTATTGGTTTTAAATATTTTGTGTTTAGAAACTTCACAAAAAGCAATAAAATTATCGGCCAAATAAAGTAAAACTGTTCTTCAATTGATAACGACCAAGTGTGTGTGAATGGATTAAATTCAGAATTTTCAGTAAAATAATTGGTCTGATTCGTGTATAAAAATATATTATTAGTTGAAATAAAACTATGTAATGCGGAACGACCTGCAGTTTCAAAATTATCAGCAAATAAAACATAGGAACTAATTCCTAAGGTGATAACTATCATGAAAAATAGTACCGGAAAAATTCTTCTAATTCGTCTTAGATAGAAGTTTTTAAATGTAAAAGTTTGGTTTAATAATTCGTTATAAATGGTATAAGTAATTAAATATCCTGAAATGACAAAGAAGACATCAACGCCAATAAAACCCCCAGAAAAAGCTTCAAAACCTGAATGAAATAAGATAACTAAAAGTACAGCTACAGCTCTTAAGCCATCTATATCTGGACGGTAATTTGAAATTTTGTGTTCCTTTGTATTCATTTTATTTTTCTAACCAATTTTTAAAATCCCAAAAATTTTGTGGTGCTACACCATGTCCTACAGGGTATTCTTTGTACTCAACTTGCAAATCTAATTTCTCTAAATAAGGTTGCGTTTTTCTAGCCCATTCTACTGGAATAACTTGGTCTTGAGAACCATGTGAAGCAAAAAAATCAATATGTTTGATTGTATTTACATCGAAACTTTCTGGTAAAATTTGTTCGTTTAAATAACCACTTAAAGCCACAACTTTATTAATTTTTTCAGGAAATGTAAACGCCATTCCATAACTTAAAATCGCACCTTGACTAAAACCAATTAAGGAAATATTTGATTTATCTAAAGGTAGTTTTTCTGAAATTTCATCAATAAAATTAGCAATTACTTGTAAAGATTCTTTGGCTTGTTCGTTGTTTGAAAACTTATTTTCATCGGCATCAAACGTAATTTCATACCAAGCGTGACCGTAAGGTTGTAAATCGTAAGGCGCACGAACTGAAATTACATAAACATCTTCTGGTAATTGAGGCGCAAAAGAAAATAAATCTTCTTCATTACTTCCATAACCGTGAAGCAAAATTAAAGCGCCGTTTTTTTCTTTAATTTCTGTAGGAGCTTTTACTATATATTCTAGACTCATATTTTTATAAATTTTTAAACCATTTTTGAAATTGTTCTCCTAAAACAGGAACCAATTTCATTTCGTTATTCATTAAACCAGCAAAACTAATTAACCAAAGTAAAGCGAAAAAAGCCCAATAAGCTGTTGATGCTATCCAACTATCTAAATACCCGATAAAATATCCACCCAAGTGAAAACACAAAAATAAACCTAGAGTTTGACGCGTATAAAAACTAACAAATCCGTTCTTTTTTTCGGTATTCATCATTAGTGCTACAATTGTTCCGATGATTGTAAAATGACTAATCATCGCATTTACTTTATGTTCTTCCATTAGATTTCAATTTTATTGTTTGTAATAATTCCGTATACTTTTCCTTTCATTTTCTTACCCATCATAATAGAATTTTTAGAAAAAGAAAGTATGTTTTCTTTGCCGAAAACCCATTCTTCATTTGGATTGAAAAGCGTAATATCTGCTTTGTTTCCTTCTGAAATTGTTGAATTTTCTATGTTGAAATACGATTTTTGAGCTGTGAATTTCTCCACAATCACTTCCGTTGGTAAAACCGTTTGTAAAGCACCAAAAGCACTTTCTAAACCAATCGAACCATAATCGGCTAAATCATATTCTAATTGTTTTTGTTCGATGTTAACCGGACAATGGTCAGAAGTTATGACAGAAATCACATTATTTAAAACGCCTTCAATCAAAGCTTTTCTGTCTGTTTCTGTACGAAGTGGTGGATAAATTTTCGTATTCGAATTGAAATCTACCAACTCTTCATCTGTTAAAACTAAGTTGTTCACCGAAACACCACACGTAATTTGTAAACCTTTCGCTTGAGCTTTCGCAATTAAATCTACAGAGTTTTTCGTAGTAATTGTCGGAATGTGTAATTTTCCATTGGTATATTCTAATAACGCGATGTTTCTTTCAATTTCCATTTCTTCCGCCATGGCTGGAATTCCTTTCAATCCTAATTTTGTAGAAACTATACCTTCGTTCACAAAACCTTTTCCTTTGATGTCTTTATTCATAGGTTGTACGAACAAAATGCCATCAAAGTTGTCAACATATTGAAACGCGATTTTCAATAAATTCGCATTGGTCATCGATTTTTTATAATCTCCAAAAGCAACCACTCCAGCATTTTTCATATCGAAAAGTTCTGCCAAATCGGTTCCTTCACTATTTTTGGTTAAACAACCTACAATGTGCAAGTTAGAAACACTATTTTGTGCTTTACTTTTTATAAATTGAAGTATCGCTTGATTGTCAATCGCAGGATTTGTGTTCGAATGTAAGAATACAGAAGTAAAACCACTTTTAGCTGCTACTTTTAATCCGTTTTCGATAGTTTCCGTAGTTTCAAAACCTGGTTCTCCAAAAACTACAGAAGTATCTAACCAACCTTGTGAAACGTGTAGATTGTCTTTTTCAATAACTTCAAAACCGTCTTTTACAGTTAGATTTTTTCCTATTTTAGAAATAATTCCATCCGTAATTTCAATATCAACTTGTTGTTTATGAAATGGATTTTGGTTTTCAAGTATCGTTGCGTTTTTTAGTAAAAGGTTCATTTTACAAATTTTTGGATTAGTAGTTCAAGTAATAAAAACAGTAGTGTTGCGATGATAAAATATTTCCAAACTTCATTGCTCGTTCTCGAAGAATGAATGTCAGAATAAAAGGTAGAAACCGAATTGACTTTGGTACAAGAATCAAAATATTCGGCGTTAATTTGTGATAAATCGCTTTCGTTTCGAGGATAATTGAAACTGATGTTTTTAAGAGATTCTTTGTCTTTTAA
This sequence comes from Flavobacterium facile, assembly GCF_036321945.1. Lineage (NCBI taxonomy): Bacteria > Pseudomonadati > Bacteroidota > Flavobacteriia > Flavobacteriales > Flavobacteriaceae > Flavobacterium > Flavobacterium facile. The sequence continues at coordinate 17,076 of NZ_JAZAYT010000021.1, read as the reverse complement.
AACTTCGTAATTTCCTGAATTTTCTGGATAATTTCCGAAAGTTAGTTTAATTTTATTGTTCAAAATTTGTTGCATCGGAATGAAGCTGTTTTCAGCATTTGTCACACTTAAAACATTATCTTTTGCAATCGTTTCGTTAATAATCGTATAATTATTATTGCCTATTGTAAAGGCATTCAAACCCGTTTTATTATTGTTTTGCCCCATATTATAAAACGTTGGAACAATTAATGGTGAGTTTTGAAAGTTCGAATTATCCTTGTTAATCGACGTTGAAAAGAAAAATAAATTCCCTAATTTATTCGTGATATTTCCTAAGAAAACACTTTTATCTTCGTATTGTAAAACAGGTAAATTACTTCCATTTATAGTGAAAGTAGCATTCGTTTTTGGATATTGAAAATTGCTGACTTTCTTCTCGAAAACGTTAGTATATATAGGATGATTGAAACTGATTTGTGTAATTTGTTTCTCTTTTATGGCTTTTTCTGATAAAGAATTGTTGCTGAAATTTCTCAAAAATGAATTATAACTTTCCACTGAACTATTCACATCCGGAATGAAAATAATGTTTCCACCTTTGCTGTAATAATTTTTTAACGTGACCGATAAAGCATTCGGAATGTTTGGCAATTCATTTAAAATTATCGCATCTGCATTTTCAATTGAATTGTAATTTAAGGTGTTCAATTCTGTTGAAGTGTAATTGAATTCTTCTACGTTATAAATTCTTGATAAAAACTTGTTTTTGTCTGCATTTCCAACCGCAATTACATTTGATTTTTGTGGTTTCGAAATACTGAAATAAAACGTATTGTCGTAACTTAAACTGTTATCTTGAATCGAAACATAACCATGAAAATCCGTTTTCGGTATGGTAAATAAAATCTCTTTTTGAGGTTTTTCTTTAGAAATTAAGGCTTTTCCAACTAATTTTTTACCATTATACATTGAAATTGGCACATCGTTTTCAAAATCTCCGTACGATTTAATGCTGATTTTCAATTCGTAAAATTGATCTAAAACCTGACTAATTTGTACGTTTTCAATCGCAATATTATTGGTTTCATTCGCTTCAACGGTTTGATAATATAAAGAAGAGGCTTCACTTAAATTACTTTTCAATTCGTCTTTTAAACCAACTGCATCAGAAATGAATAAAATATCTTTCGGAACGCCTGGTTTTTTCGCTTCTATTCTAGTAATAATCGCCGCAGGATTAAATGGAGTAGAAGAGTAGTTTAAATTTTGTAATTCTTTTTGAATGTTACGAATGTTCGTGTCGTAGAAATTTTCTTCATTCGTAAGCACCGATAATTGTTGGTCTTCTGGTGTGTTTTCTAATAAATCCTGAATGGTTCTTTTCAATAATTCGCCGCTATTTCCTTTGGCTTGCATCGAAAAGGAATTATCGACAACTAAAATCAATTCGTTGTTCTTTTTATCGAAATCTTTGGCTTTAAAAAAAGGTTGTGCGAAGGCTAAAATTAAGGCCGCTAGTAATAATAAACGGGTTGTTAATAATAACCATTTCTTAATTGTAGAGCTTTTTCGAGTTTGAATTTCGAGTTCTTTCAGCAATTTAACGTTGGTGAATTCTTGTTTTTTAAATCGTCTCAATTGAAAAAGGTGTACCAAAATTGGTATAATCAATAGAAATAAAAAATATAGAATTTCTGGGTTTTTAAATTGCATTACTTAAAAAGGTTTTTCAAAAATACTAAAAATATCAACTTGTTGCAATTAGTTTTTAGTTTAATTTTCCGTCAGTTCGAGTGTTTTCGATGTGAATAGGAATTGTATAGAGAACATTGTAAAATTAAGATTAAAAGATTCTCGATACATTTTTTGTTTTTATTTCATAAACAAAAAATACTCGAATTGACGTTTTATGATTCTAAAAATTACTTTTTCTTTTCTTTTCGTCACGTTTTCTTTCAATTCCTCTGTTTCGAGAAGCGGTTTTTCTTGGAGTTCTTTTTCCTGGACCACCTAAATTAACCTTACTGTTTTTCTCAGATTTTTTCTCAAAAGCATCTCCACCTGTTTTTTTAACACGTTTCAAAAGCGTTTTTACTTTCTTCTGATCTTTCTCGAATTCTAAGCGTTGTTGTTCAATTTTTACGCCAGTTGGAATTTCGTGAATTTTAATTTCTGTTTGCATTAATAGTTCCACTTCCAATTGGAATTCGTCTTCTTTCGGACCAATAAAACTGATAGCAATTCCTTCTTTATCGGCACGACCGGTACGACCAATTCTGTGCATATATTGTTCTGGAATTTCAGGAAACTGCATGTTAATTACGTGCGTAATATCGGTAATATCCAAACCACGCGCCATAATATCTGTAGTTACTAAACCTCTAATTTCACCATTTTGGAAATTTTCCATCATGTTCAAACGGTAATTCTGCGTTTTATTCGAGTGCACCGTTCCAAACTGACCTGGGAAATCTTCTTCTAAATGTTCTAATAAGAAATCGGCCATTCTTTTACTGTTGACAAACAATAAAATTCGGCTATACGATTCATCTGCTAATAAATGTTTCAGTAAATTGACTTTTGTTAAAAAGTTCGGTACCACATAAGCACGTTGTTCAATTTGTTCCAACGGAGTTCCACTTGGTGCTAAAGAAACTTCTTCAGGAAATTCGAAAAATTCATCTAATAAATCATCCACTTCTTCCGTCATCGTTGCTGAAAACAAAATGTTTTGTCTTTTCGAACGCATCATTGATAAGATAGAAGTCAATTGCACTCGAAATCCTAAATTTAAGATTTCATCAAATTCATCGATAACTAATTTCTGTAAATCGTCGAAACGCAATACATTATCTAAAGCCAAATCCATGATTCTACCAGGTGTTCCCACCACGATATCAATACCAGAATAAATGTCTTTTTTTTGTGTATTTATATTCACACCACCATAAACCGCAAGCGAACGAACGCTCATGTATTTGGTTAGTTTTTCAATTTCTTCGTGTACTTGAACTACTAATTCACGAGTAGGTACTAAAATTAGCACTCTCGGAATATCTGTATGGACAAATCGCCATTGTTTTAAAATAGGTAACAAATAGGCAAACGTTTTACCCGTTCCTGTTTGTGCAATTCCCATGACATCTCTACCAGACATAACGATTGGGAAAGCTTTTGCTTGAATTGGAGTTGGAGTAGTGAAACCTAAATCGTCTATAGCTTTTTGTAGCGAAATTGGAAGATTAAGTTGTTCGAATGTAACCATTTGTGTAAAAATTTATGCAAAGATAGTCATTGAGACCTTGTGAAGCAATCTTTTAGGTGGTTAGTTGGTTTTGAAGTTTCAGGTTTAAAGTTTCAAGTTTAAAATTTGTTGCTAAAATTGTAGTTGAATTTTATTTTCGAAAACGTACTTTTGCCTTTTTACTTTTCACTTGGCTCTTATAAGAATGAAACACGAAATTATCATCACGCAAGACGGCTCATCGTCCATATATATTCCAGAATTAGATGAAACCTATCATTCTAAATTTGGTGCGATTCAAGAAGCGAAACACGTTTTTATAAAGAATGGATTAGATTTATTTGAAGATAGTTCCGAAATTTCCATTTTAGAAATTGGTTTTGGAACCGGTTTGAATGCTTTAATTACGATGTTAGAAGCCGAAAAACGAAATTTGAAAATCAATTATATTGGAGTAGAAGCGTACCCAATTGCTTTGGATGAAATTGCTCAGTTGAATTATGTAGCACAATTAGAAGCATTAGATAAACAAGCTGATTTTGAAAAAATGCATAAGGCAAATTGGGAAGAAGAAATTCAGATAAATTCAAATTTCACTTTGACTAAAAGAAAACAATTTTTTAGCGATATTACAGATAAAAATACCTTCGATTTAATTTATTTTGATGCGTTCGGGTTTACCGTTCAACCGGAATTATGGAACGAAGTTATTTTTGAAATTATGTACAAATCGTTAAAAAATAGAGGAATATTAACCACTTACGCTTGTAGAACGTCTATAAAAAACGCGATGCAACATGCTGGTTTTCAAACTTTAAAATTACCTGGAGCACCTGGAAAGCGAGAAATGTTAAGAGCTTTGAAAAATTGGTAAAACTTTAACTAAAAATTTAAGTACAAAAAAGACTTTATATTGTTTTAATTAGTAAATTTACAATAATGAGTTAACAGTTGTTCAACTTAAAAAAGTATAATAATGGGGAGACAAATTTTAATGTATACCAAATCTATTTTAGAACGTGTAAGTTTTGATGTAGTACTATTTTGTAAGGAGCTTGAAAAAGCAACAAGGGTTTTATTACCCTTTGAATTAGATGAACTAAGAGAATGGTTACTTAGTTACACAGAAGAAAAACCAGAATTAAGGCAGTGCATAATTTATATAGATAACTAAAAAAGAAAAATCCCATTTTGATTCATTAAAATGGGATTTTTTTTGAGTATTATTCTTATAAATTTTCTTTTTCTCCATCAAGCCAGCGTTCCATCATAACTCTTTCAGAAGGTAATTGGTGCGTGCCACCTGCTAAAATGTCTAAAAATTTATCCCAAAGATTTTTCTCTTCCTTAAATTCATTTTTAAAATTCACAAGTGCTTTATAATAGTCGTTTTGATATTCCACAGCTTCCTGATAGCTAAAATCTAATGGAATTTTATCTACAATAATTTTAGTAATACTATTTAATTCTTCTGGTGTGTAGCGTTCAATCATTTGCAATAAAACCCGGCATGATTCCACATGTTTTACCAATTTCTCCATTATTGAGCTTTGAATTTTAACAAATTCTTCCTCCCATTGTGAATGAACAGCTTCAGGTAATAATTGGAATCCAATATCAGCAGTTTTTTTTGAATTTTCTTTCAAATCAATAAGATGTAAAGACAATTTTTTCCATAATTCAGGATATACTTCCTTTGCTTTTTGTTCGATATTTTCTTTAGCTGAAGTAAGCGTGTTATTAATGCTTGTTATGGCTGTAGTTACTTTTTGTAAAACACCATTCCATTGTGCTGCAATTTCTGGTGATGTAGAAGTTTCAATAAGCAATGCGCCTTTATTGTTCAGTTCTTGTAAAATGTTTTCAATATGTAATAATTCCGTATAGTCTATTTCTAAAGTTGCTTTAAAATTTTTTATAGATAATAAGGCTCTTAGTCCAGGATTATGACTTTTATTGATGTTTTTCAATTCCGTTTTTTCTTCAGTTATAGCTTTAACTATAATTTCGTTTTCTTTTTTTGCTTCCATCATTTTTAGATTTAAAGGATGATTTGGTTAAGAATCTGCAAACTCAGACACTAATGCTTTGATGTGTTTGCGGTCCGCTTTTAATAATTTTTTCTGAGCGATAATCATATTTTGATATTCAGAATTTAAATACTCTAAATCATCTACAAGGGCAGTTTTATAAGTTTGTTTTGCTTGCTCTTCTCCGAATTTGCAAGAGTTTAAAATTGCCTTTCTATCTTTACCTGTAAGCGCTGCTTTCACATCCATCCATACTCGGAAAAATTTCCCTGAAACCATCGTGCCTTCAGCTACTTCTCCACCTAACTTGTTTACTTCTTCAACCAGTTCTCTTTTGCATTTTTCACTGGTTAAAATGAATCCTGCAAATAAAGATTTTAGTTCCAATTCTTCTGTTTCTTCTGATGCGGTTTTATATCCTTCAATTCTGTCGTTGTTGATGGTAATTAGTGAATTAAGTACATCAATTGTTTTCTCATTTTTCATTTTATCTGTTTTATTTAATTATTATTTATTGTAATAATGTAAAAGTATCACTGTCTGTGAATTAAAGTTTTACATAATTATTTCAAATTGTTTCCTGATTCCTACATAAGGGTTTGAATCATGTTAAATTCCCAAAAGAAGTGAGAATAGAAGTAGGGTTGTTTGGTTTTTTGTTGAAATTGGGAGGGAAGAAATATAAAAGCAGTTGATGAAATTCTTAGTGACACAGTAAAAAGTCTCAGTGCAATTACTAAATCGGTTTCGTTTGGTGCGTAACTTAGTTATGATCTAAAACAGATGTTAGACCTCATAAATGTTGTGTTTTTTGGTCGTAAAATAGTTTACTTTTTTAAATTGCTTATAGATTTGATTATTAATAAGTTAGATATAAAAACAATACTTTTAAATAGTTTGGTTCATTTCTCATTTTAAGTAATTAAAAGAGTACCTTTAAGAATCGTAAACAATTAAAATGTACAAATAAGTATCTTATAGACAATGAGTTAAAAATAATTTGAAAATAGCAAGTCATTTCATAGAAATTCAAAGTTGGTAGTTTAAATATGTTATCCACAAGATTAACGTCTAACCTAAATGAGTGAAAAAATGACAATAAAATTAAAAATCCGCAATGTAAATCACAACAATTACGCCCGTAGTTTGATTGAAGCCAGTTTAGATCCACTAGTAACTATCAGTCCGGAAGGAAAGATAACTGATGTGAACGAGGCATCAGTAAAAGTTACAGGTATTCCACGCGAAAAGCTAATTGATACCGACTTCTCCAATTATTTTACAGATCCAAAAAAAGCCCAGGAGGGTTATCTTCAGGTTTTTGAAAAAGGTTTTGTATCAGATTATCCATTGACCATAAAACACAAAAATGGGAATTTAACAGATGTACTTTACAATGCTTCCGTTTATAAAGACGATAAAGGAAATGTGCTTGGTGTTTTTGCAGCAGCACGTGATGTTACGGAACAAGTATGGGCAATTGAGTTAAGAAAGGTTAATAAAGAACTTGCTTTTCAAAACAAAGAGAAAGAAAAACAAGCAGAGGAGTTAATCATTGCCAACAAAATGGAGAGAAAACAAGTACTTGCACTGGCACTACAAACCAAAGATTTAAAACAAATAAATGAAAAGTTAAAGGATAAAGAACAACAATTAAGCAATCAATTTAATGCTATTAATAATTCGAATGCTATAATAGAATTCGATTTAAATGGAATTATTTTAGGTCTTAATGAGAATTTTTCAAAGATGTTGGGTTATTCAGAAAAAGAAATTGTGGGAAAACACCATAGTATTTTTATTATGAAGGATTATGTTGCTTCAAAAGAGTACCACCAATTCTGGGAAAATTTAAAAAACGGTGAATTTATACAAGGTGAGTTTAAGAGAATTGACAAAAACGGAAAAACGGTTTGGTTACAAAGTAGCTACAATCCCATTTTAGATGCATCTGGCAAACCTTTCAAAATATTAAAGTTTGCAACAGATATTTCACTCGTTAGAAAACAAATGCTTGAACTGGCCAAACAAACAAAAGAGATAGAAATACGGGCAGAAGAGTTAAGTCTTGCCAACGAGGAACGCCGGGAAACCAATGAGTATTTGGAGAGTTTGATCGATTCTGCAAATGCTCCAATTATTGTATGGGACAAGAATTATAAAATCACACGGTTCAACAAAGCTTTCGAAAACATTACTGGGAGAGCTGAAAAAGATGTTTTTGGCGAAACTTTGGAAATTCTCTTTCCACTTACTTCTGTCGAAAATTCAATGGATCTTATTAAGAAAACACTTGAGGGTGAGCAGATGAAGGTTGAAGAAATCAATATTGCTCACATCGATGGTTCTGAAAGAATAATTCTATGGAATTCAGCAAATATAATGTCTTCGGATGGAAAAATACTGATTGCCACTATCGCTCAAGGTAATGATATCACGCAGAGAAAACAAGCCGAAGAAGAAATCACAAAAATGAATAAAAATTTAGAGCAGCGAGTTATCGAACGAACTTCTCAGCTTGAATCTGCAAATAATGAATTGGAGGCATTTAGCTACTCTGTTTCTCACGATTTACGCGCTCCACTAAGACATATTTGTGGTTTTGTGGATTTACTAATTAAAAATAATTCAGTTCAGCTCAATGATAGTGGCATAAGGTATTTGAACATTATTTCAGAATCTACTAGCGAAATGGGGAATCTGATTGATGCCTTATTAACATTTTCAAGATTGGGAAGGTCTGATTTGCAAGGAACCAAAATTAATACCAAAAAAATAGTCAACCATGTATTAAAATCTTTTACCATTGAATTGGAAGGAAGAAATGTTGAGATAAAAATAGCAGAACTACCAGATTCATGGGGCGATGAAAATTTACTCAATCAGGTATGGATAAATTTAATTTCTAATGCGCTGAAATATTCACGTAATCTTGATAAATCCTGCATTGAAATTGGAGGTAAAATGGAGAGTAATAAAGCTATGTTTTACGTAAAAGATAATGGTGTAGGATTTGACATGAAGTATGCAGATAAACTATTTGGCGTTTTTCAGCGTCTGCATAAAGCCAAAGATTTTGAAGGAATTGGCATTGGCCTGGCCAATGTGAACAGAATTGTTATGCGGCATGGCGGAAATTGCTGGGCGGAGAGTGAAGTTGGCAAAGGCGCCACATTTTTCTTTAGTATTCCAATAAAGAACAGTTAATAAACAAAAATCAGGAAACGAATCTTGATGGATAAAGGCATCACACAAACGTCAAAATATAAAAATAAATTAGGTACACATGAAAACAGAAATAAAACGAATTCTTATTGTAGACGATAGTCCCAAAGATGTAGAACTTGCTATCGCAGCTCTTTCTGAAAATAATATGGCCAACGAAATTATTGTTGCTGAAGACGGTGAAGAGGCTTTGGATTACCTTTATAAACGTGGTAAATTCATTGATGAACATGGCTTTCCAGCAGTAATTCTCTTAGATATAAAAATGCCTAAAATGAACGGAATTGAAGTGCTTAGGCACATTCGCAATGATTCCAAATTTAAGTTAATCCCTGTAATTATGGTCACCTCTTCTCGAGAGGAAAAAGATCTGGTTGAGAGTTATAAATTAGGTGCTAATTCCTATGTGGTAAAGCCCGTTGATTTTAACCAGTTCATGGAAGCTATAAAAATTTTGGGCCAATATTGGGCGATTGTGAATCAACCGCCTCCAATTATTTTATAATTAATTCTATTTGCAAGACAACTTTTAAAAATTTCAAAATGGATCGTAATATAAAAATACTGCACCTAGAAGATTCTGAAAATGATTCTGAGTTAATACACGCAATTATTCAAAGTAGCGGTATTGAAAATGATTATTATTTGGTAGAAAATAAAGATGATTTTATTCATTTTTTAAAGACCAAAAAGATCGATATTATCCTGTCTGATTATAGTATGCCTGGTTATCAAGGAAGTGAGGCCTTAAAAATTGCAAGCCAAAACCATAGTCACATTCCTTTTGTTTTTGTTTCAGGAACTATTGGCGAAGATAGGGCTATTGATGCAATGGTAAACGGCGCAACTGATTATGTCCTTAAAAGCAAACTTGAGCGTCTGATCCCTGCAATTAAAAGAGCCTTAAAGGAATATGAGTTGGAAGCAAAGCGAAAAAAAGATGAATTAGAACTAAAAGAAAAAAATGCGCTCATTGAAGCCCAAAATGAAGAAAAAGAAAAACGAGCTAATGAATTATTAATAGCAAACAAGGAGCTTACTTTTCAAAATAAGGAAAAAGAAAAACGAGCAGCAGAATTGGTTATTGCGAACAAAGAACTTGCTTTTCAAAATGAGGAAAAAGAAAAACGAGCAGCAGAGTTGGTTATTGCCAACAAAGAACTTGCTTTTCAAAATGAAGAAAAAGAAAAACGAGCTAATGAATTATTAATAGCCAACAAAGAGCTTACTTTTCAAAACAAGGAAAAAGAAAAACGAGCAGCAGAGTTGGTTATTGCCAACAAAGAACTTGCTTTTCAAAATGAAGAAAAAGAAAAACGTGCAGCAGAGTTGGTTATTGCCAAAGAACGTGCTGAAGAAAGTGATCGTTTAAAATCAGCATTTTTAGCGAATATGAGTCACGAAATTCGAACGCCTATGAATGGCATTTTAGGGTTTGCAGAATTATTAAAAGGCCCTGGATTGACCATTGAAGAACAGCAAGAGTATATTGAGATAATTGAGAAAAGTGGCAAACGCATGCTAAATATAATCAACGATATTGTTGATCTTTCAAAGATAGAATCTGGTTTAATGAAAATGAATATCAAAGATTCGAATATAAACGAGCAAGTAGAATATATTTATACTTTTTTCAAACCAGAAGTTGAAGCCAAAGGAATGCAACTTTTCTTCAAAAACGCATTACCAGCAAACGAAGCTATCATTACTACTGACCGTGAAAAAATGTTTTCAATTCTTTCAAACCTTATTAAAAACGCAATTAAATATTCGAACAAAGGTTCTATAGAAATGGGATATGTTTTAAAAGCGAAAACGGAATCCTCCATTCAGAATAGCAACAAAGAATTGGAATTTTATGTAAAAGATACGGGTATTGGGATTCCAAAAGATAGGCAGAAAGCTATTTTTGAGCGTTTTGTCCAAGCGGATATCGAAGACATTCATGCAAAGCAAGGTGCGGGTCTTGGATTGTCAATTACTAAAGCATATATAGAAATGCTTGGCGGGAAAATATGGTTAGAAAGTAAAGAAGGAAAAGGAAGTACTTTTTACTTTACCATTCCCTACGACAATAAATTAGAAGAAAAATTAGTTGCTAAAAACGTTGTCTTTGACAATGAAATTCTAGTTCCTCTAAAAAAGATTAAAATTCTGATTGCAGAAGACGACCAAATATCAAAACTGTATATTAATAAAGCCGTCCAGCCTTTTGGTAAAGAAATTTTAAATGTAGATAATGGTGCTGATGCAGTTGAAGCTTGCCATAATAATAAAGACATTGATTTAGTGTTGATGGATATTAAAATGCCTATTATGGATGGATACGAAGCCTCGCAAAATATTCGTCAATTTAACAAAGAAGTGGTCATTATTGCTCAAACAGCTTACGGATTAAATGGGGATAGAGAAAAATCTTTGGATGCCGGATTCAATGATTATATAAGAAAACCAGTAAACAAAACGGAATTAGAATCACTATTACAAAAGTACTTCCATAATTAACTCAAAAGTTACCTCATTAAATTTCTTCTGTAGCTTTTGTTAGAAAGAAGTGACAAATTAGCCTTGATGTTTTTATTGGATTAGGTTCTATGTTAGCTCTTTAATTTATAACGGTCCAGTGCTTGGTCAGGTGGCGAACTTTACAAACAATTATTTTCTATCAAAGATGAAATTTCTTGCGAAATGTAAACGGGTATTTACTACGAAATTCGAAATCATGTAAAACGTCTGTTAAATGCCGTTTTTTTTATCAATGTATTTTTCCTTAAATAAATAGTTTGGTTTTAGGTAAACAAAATTGTTTTGGAAGTCTAAAAATATGTTAAACCTTTTTAAAACTTCATTACCCAAAATGTGTATGTTTTTATTTTTTAATGGTTTGTTTCCTGTTGTTTGTTGTATAGGAATGTTTTTTAACTTATACTTTCCAATTTTTAATGCTTTTAAATTTGATGTAATTACAGGAATTTCATTTCCTTGTGCTCCTTTCATTATCACTTTTTTTATAAACTTCATTTTTTCGATTGGAAATTTCCCTTGTTTTAGCAAATCGTTATCTAACATAACGGTTCTTTGATAACCGGTATCAAACAAAAATAAATCCTTATTGGATATGCCATTTTCTTTAATTTCACTTTCAATCAAAAAAAGTTCTTCATAAAATTTTATGGCAAGTTTTGTAAATTTTGAATTTCCCTCTATGTTTACTGGTAAAATTGAATGAATAATTAATAGTTTTTTATCATAATTTATTTCAACAACTTTATCTTTAAAAATATCCCAACCAAACCTTCCGTCTGTTCCGTGTCCTGTTAATTCGGCATCATAAACTTTAGTTTTGTATATGGTATTTCCAATTTTCAAATTGTATGAAGTTGTATAAAGTTTTGGAGCAGATTTAAGTTTATTCTTTACTACATCATTTATTAAAATTAACTCCGTTGTTCCGGTATCAAAGTTAAGATTTAGAGTGTCTTTTTCATTGAAAATGGCCTTTATAATAATTGTATTTTGATCGTTTATTGTTAGAGGAATACTGTCGCTAACGATTGATTTTTGAGCAAAAGCATTTAAATATAAAAGTATAAAACAAAGTAATAATCCTTTTTTCATTTTTGTATTATTTATGTTCTAGTTCTACAGCTTTTTTAAACATAGGGTCTTTTTGCAATAAGAAGTTTTTCCCAAATATATCTTCATTAGTTGTAGTGCGTTCGTGTAAAAAATCAATAGGATAGGTTACAAAATGTTCGACTTGATTTTGAAAAATATCAGCAACAGTTTTGCAATCTGTAAAATCAATTTGAGGTTCTAGTCTAAAAATAACTTTGCTATAGGGTAAGCAAAATACAGAAGTAATGTTTTGCATACCGCCTAATAAATTTGGCATTTCACCAATGCTAATTAACTTCTTACTTTTATAAGCTAAACTTGATAAGTTACTTGTTGAAGAAAAAATAAATCGATCTTGTAATACATAAATATTTCCTTCAAAAGGTAAAATTTCTTTTTCTGGATAGAAAAAACTATAATTTGGGATGATATTGTAAAACATTTTAAGATTTTTCAGTTTTGGTCCATCCTTTATTAAACTCAAGCCATAAGCAGCTATAGAATCCTTATTCATATCATAATATTTAAAATTTAAAGGGCTCAATATACGTCCGACAGTCAGGTTTGTTTTTATGGTATCTTTCAATATTTTCCCTAAAAATTTACCGTAAGTATTATCACTACCTCCTCCATTTCCTCGAACGTCTAAAACAATTGATTTTACAGGAAATTTTTTTATTACGGTTTCAAAATGTTTGGTTAAAGTATCTCCAAACTTTTCATCCATTGTAGGGATTTTGCCATAAAAGATTTGTTCTTTCTCAAAGTAATGAGTAATTACCGGAACTTTATTAGTATTATATCCAAAATTATTTTTTTTCTCTTCAAGAAAAGTAACTGTTTCATCTTTAGTAATATATATTGTTTTTTTTACTTGATTATTGTCAATAAAAGCTAATTTTAATTGATTGTTTTTATATATTTCACCTACAGTATAAAAATTTTCGTGATATACTTTTCTATTGGCTCTATCCCATCTTAATGGAGAAATTAATTCTTCCATATTCTTAACAAATTGATGAATTTCTTTATTATTACAACTTATTAATTTCATTGCTGCTGGATAGTTTTTCCCTTTATATGAAAATGGTAAAAGATTATAATACTCTCCATTTATATAAACAAGTTCTAATTTCGACTTGGTATAAAATCTTTCTTTAATAAATTTTTCGAACTTATAACTATGTGGAAAATCAAGTGTATCTAAACCAGATGCATAACCTTGTGGAATCCAAACTTTTTTTACAATATCTAACAGGGAAGTGCTTAATCTATTACTGTGTCCGTCTTGTGCAGCATTTATAGTTTTTTCTATCAAAAGGAGGTATTCCTCCATAGTGGTTTTTGAAGTTATTTTCTTTTTAATCTTTTTAGCGTGTTTGTTAAAGTCAATATTCCTTACTTCCTTATTGAATTGAACAATTGGACTTACTTGATTTATATAAGACACTAAAGAATCGTAATCAACCAACATTTCAGAATTTGTGAGTTGAGCAGTACCTTCAAGATATTTAACGGGTTTATTACTGTTTTGAGCTTTTCCATTTGAAAAACACAAAAGTGTTACAATTACTGATATTAGTTTTACATAAATTTTCATTTCTTTACTTTTTTTTGTTAAGGTCAAAAGTAAAATTTCTAAGACTATAAAAATTGTAAAAATCTGCCAAGTATTTTGAGGTTTATTCCAAATTCCAAATTAGCATATTATCAACCAGACAACCGGTTTGTTTAAATTGTGACGGAGTACTATTTGTGTATTTTTTAAATGTTTTAATAAAATGAGATTGATCAGTAAAATTTAATAAAAATGCGATTTCTATTAACGGAATATCTTTTAGAATTAGAGGCATAGCTTCTCTAACTTTTTGAATTTGTAAATATTCTTTTGGTGTCGTTTGTAATTGATTAACAAAATATCTATGTGTAGAACGATAACTTTTGCATAGTAAATCATTTAGTTCCTCGATTTGATTTGCTTTTAGTGTTTTGTTGAATAACAAACTATTAGAAAACATTTCGTCATGTAAAAGAGAAATAAAAAAACTTTCAATTTCGTTTTGAATAATTTCCAAAGAATTATTACTAAAAACAATTTCAAACAAAGGACTCCAGTTTTTGTTTTCACTCAGCACATTGTTTTTGAAAATAGTTTGTGAAAAATTCACTCCAAAAATGGCCTCCAAACCCATTGGATTAAAGTTTATGCATAATTCTTGATAAGGTTGTTTTGTGTTAATCTTTATTGGTTGTTTGTAGATGCCTGTTAAATAACTACTATTTTTTGTTGATGGCAAAATGTGATATTCGTTTTTATTTACTTCCATCATTTCACCTCCTTTGATTATGCTTAGGCAATGATTTGTATTTGGATAGCATAACTGAGTTATGATCTCATCATCATTTTTTGTAATAAATAGAAAATATTGAATAACTTCTTTTAATAAAGAGTTTTTAGGGTAAATTATCTTTGTTTTCATTTTATTCAATTAATCATAAACTATTTATTTTGTATAAAAATCAGTGAACTTTTATAGTGTGATACAGTGTGTTAAAATGGTTGTCAAAGCTTTAGGGATTGACTGTTTTACGAATTTACTAACCAATTATTTTCTATCAAAGATAAAATTTCTTGCGAGAAATAAACGTGAATTTACTATAAAATTCGCAATCTTGCCAAACGCCTGTTGTGCGTTCGTATTTCTAATCAAAACGCTTTATCAAAAGATTTTCCGTTAAATTTATAAACTCCACCTTCTGCCATTCCAAAAAGTAAATTGTTGCTGTTGTCCTTATATATTGACCAAATCATTGGGGTCGAAAGTTTGTTATTGATAGTGTAGTGTATTACATTTTTGCCATCATATTTCCAAGCTCCTGTATCTCTATCACCAAACCAAATATTACCTTCTGAGTCTTCTTCAATTGCAAAAACGTGTTCCATTGTCCCAGTTGGTGATAGATTTCCATTTTTACTACTATTCTTTTGAATGAGTCCGTTTATCTCTGAAAAATGTATTGTTTTATCCTGCTCCATTAGTAAAACTCCAATACCATTATTCCCTATCCAAATTCGTCCTTTGGAATCTGCTAATACACTTCTTATGTGCAAATTCTCATTGGCTTTAAGTTTTAATTTTTCATGTTCAAAAATAGTTGTCATTTTGCCATCATAACTAAATAATGCAGCATATGTGGATATCCAAAGGTTACCATTTTTATCTTTAGATAAATCCGTTACCCCGAATGAATTCTCAACATTTTTAATTTTGGGTTTTGGAAAAATTAAGTAGTTCATCTTTTTTCCATCAAAACGATTTACTCCATCTTTTTCGCCTGCATTGAACCATAAATCGCCACTAGTTTTATTCCATTCTAATGCTGGGTTATTTGTTTGAGTTGTATAAGTAGTAAACTTTTTTCCATCATAACTATTCACCCCATTTGCAGTTCCAAGCCAAATAGTTCCGTTTTTATCTTCTTCTATTGAACGTATTTGATTGTCTAGTAACCCATTAGTGTTGTTGAAATATTGAAATATTTTTCCATCATAATAGCTTACTCCTTCATTATGACTTCCAAGCCAATAATTGCCTTTACTGTCTTGAAAGATAGCACGAATTGCAGAAGTGAATTTTAAGGTCTCGCTTTTTGAAGCTCTTACAATTTCAGATTTTTTAATTTCTTTTTCGGTTGCTTTCTTTTCAACACAAGAAAAGTTCAGAAATAATAAAAAAATTAGATATATTATTCTAAATAATTTGTCCATTCAGGTCGGCGGATTCAAGACCTTAACGCAACAAGGTCAGTTAATATTGTTCTAATCAAAATTAGTATTTTCTTTTCATTTTGTCTAATTTCAGAATAACTTTTTTGGTCTTTTTAATTGACCAAAAGTTATTTCCGAAATAGGCTTGATTTATGCTATATAGTTAGTGATTTCTTGATTCATTTTTTCTTGAGGTGTTTTGTACCCTAAAACCTTTCTAGGTCTATTGTTTAGAGTTAATTCAGCATGTTTTAGTTGTTTGTTTGTTATGGTGTTAAAATCAGTTCCTTTAGGGAAAAAACGCCTAATTAAACCGTTCGTGTTTTCGTTAGTTCCACGTTCCCAGGAAGAATAAGGATTAGCAAAATATATATCCATTCCAGTGTTATTTGATAGCCATTTGTGATTTGCCATTTCCATTCCGTTGTCGTAAGTCATTGATTTTACAGTGTATTTGGGTAGTGTTTTCAAGTGTTTTGCAAATTGTTGTGTCACGGTTTCGGATTTTCTATTTTCTAATTTAATAATGAAAACATATCTTGTTTTTCTTTCTACAATTGTTCCGATGGCACTTTTTTGTCCTACACCAATCATTAGATCTCCTTCCCAATGTCCAACTTCGTTTCGTAACTCAACACTGTTGGGTCTTTGGCTAATATTTACTTGGTCTTTGATTCGTATTTTGTTTTTTCCACCTTTTCTATTGTATCTTCTTTTGGAATGATGATAGGGTAGAAGTTGTATGAGTTTTTTGCCTAATCTTGACTGTCTATGTTTATAAATATGCTGATAAATTGCTTCATGAGAGATTGTCATAATACTATTGTTAGGATAATCAATTTTAATTCTTCCAGCAATTTGTTCTGGCGAAAAACCACATAATAAGCCTCTGTAAACAAATAGTTTAAGTTTTTTATGAGTATTTATTTTATCAAGATTTCTTTTGTTTAAATACTCTTCTTTTGCAAAGAAATCTGCTAAAGTTGCATTGTATTTATCGGTTGGTTTGTGCATCCAACTATTTATTTCTCGAGTAATAGTAGAACGATTTCTATTTAGATGCTTTGCAATATAACTTTTAGACTTATTTTCATAGAGTAAAGTCTCAATAATAATGCGTTCATTTAGTGTAAGTCGTTTGTGCTTTTTTTCCATAATTCAACAAAGATAAAAATTATCATTTGTTGCATTAAGTTATTGAATTCTCC
>NZ_JAZAYT010000020.1:0-21835 GCF_036321945.1 Flavobacterium facile | reverse complement strand
GGAGAATTCAATAACTTAATGCAACAAATGATAATTTTTATCTTTGTTGAATTATGGAAAAAAAGCACAAACGACTTACACTAAATGAACGCATTATTATTGAGACTTTACTCTATGAAAATAAGTCTAAAAGTTATATTGCAAAGCATCTAAATAGAAATCGTTCTACTATTACTCGAGAAATAAATAGTTGGATGCACAAACCAACCGATAAATACAATGCAACTTTAGCAGATTTCTTTGCAAAAGAAGAGTATTTAAACAAAAGAAATCTTGATAAAATAAATACTCATAAAAAACTTAAACTATTTGTTTACAGAGGCTTATTATGTGGTTTTTCGCCAGAACAAATTGCTGGAAGAATTAAAATTGATTATCCTAACAATAGTATTATGACAATCTCTCATGAAGCAATTTATCAGCATATTTATAAACATAGACAGTCAAGATTAGGCAAAAAACTCATACAACTTCTACCCTATCATCATTCCAAAAGAAGATACAATAGAAAAGGTGGAAAAAACAAAATACGAATCAAAGACCAAGTAAATATTAGCCAAAGACCCAACAGTGTTGAGTTACGAAACGAAGTTGGACATTGGGAAGGAGATCTAATGATTGGTGTAGGACAAAAAAGTGCCATCGGAACAATTGTAGAAAGAAAAACAAGATATGTTTTCATTATTAAATTAGAAAATAGAAAATCCGAAACCGTGACACAACAATTTGCAAAACACTTGAAAACACTACCCAAATACACTGTAAAATCAATGACTTACGACAACGGAATGGAAATGGCAAATCACAAATGGCTATCAAATAACACTGGAATGGATATATATTTTGCTAATCCTTATTCTTCCTGGGAACGTGGAACTAACGAAAACACGAACGGTTTAATTAGGCGTTTTTTCCCTAAAGGAACTGATTTTAACACCATAACAAACAAACAACTAAAACATGCTGAATTAACTCTAAACAATAGACCTAGAAAGGTTTTAGGGTACAAAACACCTCAAGAAAAAATGAATCAAGAAATCACTAACTATATAGCATAAATCAAGCCTATTTCGGAAATAACTTTTGGTCAATTAAAAAGACCAAAAAAGTTATTCTGAAATTAGACAAAATGAAAAGAAAATACTAATTTTGATTAGAACAATATTAACTGACCTTGTTGCGTTAAGGTCTTGAATCCGCCATCTACACAAAATTTTGACGGTGTTGAATACACTGGAAAAACTACTTTAGGTGGAGTTAAAGTTATGGCAGGTCTTGCTTTAAAATTCTAATCTAAGAATCTTATACAAAACAAAAACCCGCCATTGGCGGGTTTTTTTATGCTTACTATTTATTAAAAAAGAATTTTACTTTTCAAAATCTTTTAAGGTATTTATAATAATACTAACACAATCTAATAATTGCTCTTCCGTCATTACTAAAGGTGGTGCAAAACGTATGATGTTACCATGAGTTGGTTTCGCTAATAATCCGTTTTCAGCTAATTTCATACAGATGTTCCAAGCTGTGTCACTTTCTTCTGTATCGTTAATTACAACAGCATTCAACAATCCTTTTCCACGTACTAAAGTCGCGATATTTGAAGTTTGAATGTATTTGTTTAATTCTTCTCTGAATACTTTTCCTAATTTACGGGCATTTTGAGATAAGTTTTCATCTGAAACTACATCTAAAGCTGCCATTGCCACCGCAGCAGCCACTGGATTTCCACCAAAAGTAGAACCGTGTTGCCCTGGCTTAATCACATTCATAATTTCATCATTAGCTAAAACAGCAGAAACTGGATAAGCTCCACCAGAAATAGCTTTACCTAAAATTAAAATATCAGGTTGTACATAACTTGCTTGTTTCTCACATGCATTTTCACAAGTACAATTTCCACAAACTGCTAACAAAGAACCTGTTCTTGCAATTCCTGTTTGCACTTCGTCTGCAATAAACAATACGTTGTGTTTCGCACATAACGCTTTTGCTTTCGCTAAATAATCTTCTGAAGGCACATAAACTCCAGCTTCACCTTGAATTGGCTCCACTAAAAATCCTGCGATATTTGGTGATGAAGTAATAGCGCTTTCTAAAGCTTCCACATCATCATAAGCAATTTTTATAAATCCGTCAGTAAAAGGTCCGAAATTTTTACGTGCATTTTCGTCATTAGAAAACGAAATAATTGTAGTTGTTCTTCCGTGGAAGTTATTTTCACACACAATAATTTGTGCTGCATTTTCGCTAATTCCTTTTTTCTCATAGGCCCATTTTCTACAGATTTTTAAAGCTGTTTCTACTGCTTCAGCACCTGTATTCATTGGCAATACTTTATCGAAACCAAAATAATTGGTAATATATTTTTCGTAAACACCTAACTTATCATTATAAAAAGCACGAGAAGTTAACGTTAAAGTTTGTGCTTGTTCCATCATTGCACCTACAATTTTCGGATGACAATGCCCTTGGTTTACTGCTGAATATGCGGATAAAAAATCATAATATTTTTTACCTTCAACATCCCAAACATAAACACCTTCACCTCTATTCAAGACTACTGGTAATGGATGATAATTGTGTGCGCCGTGTTTGTCTTCTAAAGCAATAATTGCTGCTGGGCTGATTTTTTCTAAAACTGACATAATTTATTTTTTATTGATTGTCAAATCGCAATTCCTACTTGTGGAGAGAAATCATCCCTAACATAGCGCAAGGTAATAATTCTATATTTAATGATAAAATATTAACTTAACTAAGTTTAATTCTTCATTAAATCGGAATCAAAAACACAATATACATTAACATAACAATAATGTAACTTTTGTACGATTTTTCATGATTTAAATAACTTTTATAAAATATTAAAACAATTTTAAAGCAACACTAAGCTATTAAGTTTGCCCTATCTAATAATAAATAAAAAAACATGAAACTTACAACTAGTATTTTAGGTCTAACCTTGATTTCAACATTTTTGTCTTGCAATTCCGAAGAAAGCAGTGTTGTTGAAAACACGAATCCAATCGAACTAAAAAACCATTCAATCACACCTGTGTTTATGAAAACCATGCCAGGATTTTCAACATTAAACACTTATGCTTTATTTTCAAGTGAAGATACATTTACAGAAACTCCAGGATATGTTTTTGGTGGCTCTGCAGATGGTTCAGGGTTATTTAAAAACAATGACGGTACCTTTACTTTCTTAGTAAATAACGAAGACAACTTTGCTGTTTCTAAGATTAAGTTTAATAAAAACTTCAAACCTGTTGGCGGTGAATACGTTTTGAATTCTAATGGAGCTGGTAACCGTTTATGTTCTGCTACTTTAGTAACGCCAGAAATTCATGGATTTGGTCCATTATTTTTAACTGCTGGAGAAAGCAACAGCGAATCTCAAGTTATGGGTTTAACTCCATATGATACTAAAGCAAACAACAGTACACCTAGACCGATTACAGGATTTGGAAGATGGTGTGCAGAAAATGCTGTTCCTTTAGCAAAAGAAGCTTACACTAACCAAACAGTTGTTTTATTAGGAGATGATGATTCTGGAACTTATGGTGGTCAATTAGTTATGTATAAAAGTACTGTTGGAGATTTAAACAACGGAAAAGTATATGTAATTAAAAGAACAGACAATATTACGAACGAAAGAACAATGACTGAGAACAACACTTATCCTGTTCAGTTTGTAGAAATTACTGATGCAAAAACAAATACTGGACTTCAAAATAACCAAGCATCTCAGGCAGCTCAAGCCATTGTTTTTGGACGTGTAGAAGATATTGATTACAGAAAAGGCGCTGGTAAAGAACGTGAAATATATTTTAATGTTACAGGTCAGGATAACACAGGTGTAAATGCAGATAATTCAAGATCTAAATACGGACGTGTTTACAAACTAGTTTTAGATGCAAACAATCCGTTAAGCGGACAACTTACATTGGTTTTAGATGGTGACGACAGATCTGGAAAAGCAAAACAATTTCAAAATGTTGATAATATTTGCGTAACTAATAACTATGTATATGTACAAGAAGATGCAAATGGTTATGGAAACGAAACTCATGATGCTTACATTTATCAATACAATATTGCTACAAAAGAATTAAAAGTAGTTTTTGAATTAGATCACAAACGTAACGATCCTACAAATAAATACTTAAGTGCAGGTTCAAGTTTTGGTTCATGGGAATATGGGGCTTTAATTGATGTTTCAGAAACTATTGGAATTCCAGACACCTTTATGCTTTCAATTCAATCTCATTCTTGGAAAACAGATTCTTTTAAAGGTGTAGACGGCGGAACAATTCGTCCAAACGAAAACCAAGGAAGTCAAGTTATATTAATAAAAGGTTTAGCAAGATAAAAAATCAACTTTATAAAATACAATTAATTAGGAATGTGATTTATTGCATTCCTAATTTTTAATTTATACCTAATGAGAAAAATAATTGCCTTTATATTTATTGGAATACTTTTGTTTGCTTGTAAAAACTCTAATTATGAAGAGTTAACTCCAATTGAAAAAACCAAACAAAACTTAATTAAAAACTATACTTTATTTGCTAAAAGTTGCAAAAAATTGGATAGTTTAATTCAAAATAAAACCAACATAACAAAAGCACAAAACGAATTTAATACAGCTCGTTTACATTATAAAAAAACCGAAAGTTTTATCTCTTTATATTATCCTGAAACTTCTAAAAGCTTGAATGGAGCAGCTATTGATAAAAACGACATACATGAAACAAGTAGAAAAAAAGAAGAAGCTACAGGCTTTCAAAAAGTTGAAGAACTATTATTTGCTAAAGAAATTGATATAGAGAATTTAAAAAAACATGTTGGTATTTTAAATGGTTATACTCAAACACTTAAAACCAATATTAAAAACATTCAACTTTCCGATAGCAATATTTTTGAAGCACAAAAATTGCAAATGGTTCGAATGATGAGTTTAGGAATTTCAGGATTTGATTCACCAATTACACTACATTCCATCCCGGAAGCTAAAGCTACAATTGAAAGTATTTCAGATGTAATCTTAACTTTTTCGGATGATGAAAAATTTGTTGAACTTATTTCTAAAACAAAAACATATCTTGATAAAAATCAAAATTTCAACACTTTTGACAGAGCTGATTTTATTGTAAATTATTGTATTCCGATTTCTAACACTATTCATAAAATCCAACAAAAATTAAAAATCAAAACGAATCCTTATACGAATGCAATTAATCTTGATAAGCAAAACATTTTTGAAGAAGGCGCATTCAATCAGGATTATTTCGCACCAAATTACAATCAAAAACCAAATTCAGCGCAAATTGCTTTAGGTGAAAAATTATTCTTCGACCCAATATTAAGTGGTAACAATAAAGTTTCTTGCGCAACTTGCCACATTCCTACTCAAGCTTACGCTGATCATAAAACCAAAGCAGTAGAAGGAATAAAATCTAGAAATACGCCCACTTTATTAAATTCCGCATTTCAAAATGTTCAGTTTTTAGATGGTCGAGTTACTTATTTAGAAGACCAAGCGAAAAGCGTGATCAACAACAAAGATGAAATGCACGGAAGTTTCGCAAATGCTTTAAATAAAATTAAAAACAATCCGTCTTATCAGAAGAAATTTAAAAGCGTTTTTGTTAATGAAAAAGAAATCACAGAACAAAATCTATTAAAATCATTGGCAAGTTATGTGCGTTCTCTATCGAAACTAAATTCAAAATTTGATAATTATTTACGTGGAAAAACGAAATTGACAGCAAGTGAAAAAAACGGATTCAATTTATACATGGGTAAAGCCAAATGTGCAACCTGTCACTTCTTTCCCTTATTTAACGGAAGTGTACCTCCATTATACAATGAAACAGAAAGTGAAGTATTGGGAGTTCCTTCGCAAAATGTAACACAAAACGCAACTATAGATAGTGATTTAGGCGAATTTTTAATAACAAAAGCACCTCTGAAAAAACACGCTTTTAAAACACCAACTGTCAGAAACAGTAGCATAACGTTTCCATATATGCATAATGGTGTGTATCAAAAACTAGAAGATGTCATCGATTTCTATAATCGTGGCGGCGGACATGGTATTGGAATTGCAACTGAAAATCAAACCTTACCAACAAATAAATTAAATTTAACAAAAAGTGAAATTAAAAACTTAACTGATTTCATTAAAACGTTAAATAATTCTAGTTATTAAAGCTTGTTTTCAAACATTGACAATAAATTTGTAACGGTATTCCAATTTCTTATGGTTGCCGTTGCATTTAATTTTTTCTCAATATATTTTTGATCCAATTTAGTTTTTCCAGCACCAACTGCATATTTGATATAAATTCTACTAGCGTCAATTGCCGCTTCATCGGGTTTGAAATTACTAATTTTCAAATCATTTATTGCTAATGGCGATAATTCTTTAGAAATGAAAGCGACGTATAATTTTTTCGTATCACAATCCTTTTCTTTCAAATACGGATTGTTTTTGAAACACAATTCCAAATCTGATTTAGAAACCATTACTACTGGCACATCATGTCCAAAAACTTTTGAAATTTCTTGTTTGATTTTAAAACCTACACTTGCGGCATTTTCTTCTTCCGAATCCACAAAAACATTACCCGATTGAATATAGGTTTCCACATTTTGAAAGCCCATATTTTCCAGCATTTTCTGCAACGCATCCATTTTAATCATATTGTGTCCTGATACGTTTATGCCACGTAAAAGTGCTAAGTATTTTGTCATCCTCTAAAATTTTGTTATAAAAGTAAAATAATTTATCTAATCCGCATAACAATTCTTATTTTTGCAACATGGGAAAAAAGAGAACAGAAAGAATCGTATTCGAAAACGTACAAATCCTTGATGCAGGTGCAAAAGGTGTATCGGTGGCTAAAGCCCCAGATGGTAAAGTAATTTTTATTCCGAATGTCGTACCAGGTGATGTGGCCGACATTCAAACCATGAAAAAAAGAAAAGCATTTTACGAAGGTAAAGCCATCAAAATTCATGAGTTTTCGGAACACAGAACAGAACCAGTTTGTGAACATTTTGGTGTTTGTGGTGGTTGTAAATGGCAAAACATGAAGTACAGCCAACAATTACATTACAAACATAATGAGGTGTACAACAATTTAAAACGTATTGGAAAAATTGAAATGCCAGAATTTGAACCAATTTTAGGTTCGGAAAAACAATTTTTCTATAGAAATAAAATGGAATTTGGTTTCTCATCAACAAGATGGATGACACCAGAAGAAGTGCAATCAGGAGCTGAATTAGATAATAAAAATGCGGTTGGATTTCATATTCCTAGAATGTGGGATAAAATTTTAGATATTTCTAAATGTCATTTACAAGAAGATCCTTCTAACGATATTAGAAACGAAATTCGTCGATTTGCGAATGAAAACAACCTTTCTTTCTTCAATCCAAGAGAAGTTACTGGATTATTAAGAACGTTAATGATTCGTACCGCTTCAACGGGTGAATTGATGATTTTAATTCAGTTTTACGACAATAACAAAAAAGAAATTGAATTGATCATGAACTTTTTAGCGGAACGTTTCCCAAATGTTACTTCGCTACAATATGTGATCAATCGAAAACTTAACGATACGATTTACGATCAAGATATTATAACTTTCAAAGGAAGAAATTATATTTTAGAAGAAATGGAAGGTTTACATTTTAGCATTAATGCGAAATCGTTTTACCAAACCAATTCAGAACAAGCGTACCAATTATATGCTATTACAAGAGATTTCGCTGGATTAACTGGTGAAGAATTAGTATACGATTTATATACTGGAACAGGAACTATTGCTCAATTCGTTTCGAAAAAGGCAAAAAAAGTAATTGGTGTAGAAGCAGTTCCAGAAGCAATTGCTGACGCTAAAGAAAACGCCACTCGTAATAACATTACCAATTGTGAATTTTTTGTAGGTGATATGAAAAACGTTTTCAATGACGATTTCATCAAAACTCACGGACATCCAGATGTGGTAATTACAGACCCACCACGTGATGGAATGCATAAAGATGTTGTCGCACAATTATTGAAAATTGGAGCAGAAAAAATTGTATATGTAAGTTGTAACTCGGCTACTCAAGCGCGTGATTTAGCTTTATTAGATGAAATGTACAAAGTGACTCGTGTTCGTCCAGTAGATATGTTTCCTCAAACGCATCACGTAGAAAATGTAGTACTTTTAGAAAAAAGATAAGTATGAAAAAATTATTTTTCTTATTGCTAATTAGTTTTTTCTTTTCAGGATGCGAAAAAGATGATATTTGCGATACAGCCACACCAACTACTCCAAAAGTGGTCATTGAGTTTTATGATGCGGTAGCAACGACAACGACAAAGAATGTGAACAATTTAATAATTACTGCCACAGGATTTACTTCTGAAATAAAATACAATGCTGTAAATAAAATTACAGTTCCATTGAAAACATTTACGGATATAGCTACTCTTAATTTCAATTTAAATGCAGGTGCTGACCCAACTACAGATGATAATTTAGATGAAATAACCTTTAATTACACCAGAAAAACAAACTATGTTTCGCGTGCTTGTGGTTATAAAACTACTTTTACATTAGATGCTACAAATCCTGTTGTTGTAACACCTGATGCAAGTAATTGGATTTTAAACGTAATTGTATCTCAACCTAATATTGAAAACCAAAATGAAACACATGTTAAAATATATTTTTAGTCTCGTTTTACTTTTGTGTTTTTCAATTGAAAGTGATGCGCAAAACAAGGCAAAAGACACGGTTAAAATTCCACAGCGTTATGGTTTACGAGTTGGTGTAGATTTACATCGCTTAACAAAATCGCTATACGATCATAATTACAAAGGTTTAGAATTAGTGGGTGATTATAGAATTACGAAGAAATTTTATATCTCTGGAGAATTAGGAAACGAAGATAAAACTTCACCTGACGACAATATTAATTATACAACAAAAGGAACGTATTTTAAAGTTGGTTTTGACTATAATGCTTATGAAAATTGGCTTGATATGGAAAACATGATTTATGTTGGAATGCGAGCTGGTTTGGGAAGTTTCAGTCAGAAATTGAATTCGTACAATATTTATGAACCCGGAAATTATTACGGAACAAATACGATTGCTGTCGGTCAAGAATTTAATGGCCTTTCTGCAAGTTGGATTGAAGTAGTAAGTGGTTTAAAAGCAGAAGTTTTCAATAATTTATATGTTGGATTTTCGTTACGACTAAACTATTTATTGTCGAATAAAGAACCTGATGGCTTTGCGAATTTATACATTCCTGGTTTCAACAAAACTTATGAAGGCAGTAAATTTGGTGCAGGTTTTAATTACACTGTAAGTTATTTTATACCCTTATATAAAAGCAAACCTAAAGCAAAAGAAACAAAAGAAGTTAAACAATAACTGCTTTTTGACATAAAACAAAAATCCCAAATTCTAATTATTACAATTGGAATTTGGGATTTTTTATTTTTTGGAATTTGACTATTTAATCTCTTTCACACCTTTCATAAAAAGCCATTTCATAAATAACTTTTCACCTTCAGCTGTTTTTACCACTTGAAATTTCGGTGCTAATATTGTTCCAATTAAAAAAGCCGCAACTGGAATTTGCCAGCTTGTAAAACCTGTGTAAGTCGCTACGACATAACGAAATGCAATAAAAAGGATTAAAAACCCTAACATATTATACACTAATGCTTTTGTTTGTTTTGACATAATCTATTTTTTACTTGAATCTTTTTACTTGAATCTTTTTACTTTTTACTTGGCTCTTTTATTCTTCTTCTCTATTTTGAAATTTAGTTCGCTTGCTTCCGGCATACATTTCGTATTTTACTAAACGTGCTTCTAACTTTCCATTAAATAATTTAATTTTTCGACTTGGACGTAATCCTACAAATTTCAGTGCTTCTAAATTTGCAGTTATAAACCAAGCGTTTGTTCCTGGATAATTCTGCTTCATTGTATCACCAATTTCTCTGTAAAAACGTTCCATTTCAATATTTAAACGTTCGCCATAAGGTGGATTAAAACAAATATGTAACGGACCTTCCACTTCTTTCTCTGATTGGAAGAAATCTGCTTGACCAATAGTAATATATTCGTCTAAGTTCGCATTTTTAATATTGTCTTTAGCTTTTTCAACCGCACTTGGTGCTTTATCGAAACCTTTAATCGTATAATGAAACTCTCTAGTTTTCTTTAATAATGATTCTAAAACCTTATCAAATAATTCCGAATCCCAATCTGGCCATCTTTCAAAAGCAAATTCTTTTCTGTTGATATTTGCTGGAATATTGCAGGCGATCATCGCAGCTTCTGCCACAATCGTTCCACTTCCACACATTGGATCTAAGAAATGTGCATTTCCATCCCAACCAGATAAAATCAACATTCCTGCTGCTAAAACTTCATTAATTGGTGCAATGTTTGTTGCCGTTTTATAGCCACGTTGGTGCAATGAAACACCTGAAGTATCTAATGAAAGCGTACAAAAATCTCTATCAATATGAATGTGAATACGTAAATCTGGAAAATCTTTGTCAATACTTGGACGTTCTCCAGTATTGGTTTTAAACTGATCTACAATCGCATCTTTAACTTTTTGAGCCACAAATTGACTGTGTGTAAACTGCTCTGAATACAAAGTGGTTTCCACAACAAAAGTCTGTTGCACTTTTAAATAATCTGACCAATCAATTTTTTGAATTCCATCATATAAAGTTTGCTCATTATAAGCCTTAAACGTATGAATGGGTTTTAGAATTTTTAAAGCCGTACGCAAAGCCAAGTTGGCCTTGTACATAAAACCTTTATCACCTTGAAAACTAACACTTCTAGTTCCTTTTACCACATTTTGCGCTCCTAATTGGAACAATTCTTTTTCTAGAATTTCTTCAAAACCAAAAAAAGTTTTGGCAACCATTTTAAAATTTTCCATAGACCTCTTTCCCTCAGAGAGAATTAAATTATTAATTATATTTATGTTAGCCACGAATGCACGAATTTTATATTAAATGACTTCAATTCGAATCGACATTGTCGATAATTTTTCGAATCAAACATTGTTACAATATTTAATTCGATAATTCGTGGCAAAAGTAAATCTGCATTAGTTTCACTTCGCTTATTATTATTTGCAAAAATACATTAAATTTGTTGATTCATAATTTCCAAACAGATAAATGTCAGATTCTACAGCAAAAAATTCAGAAAATTGGTTCAGTACTTGGTTCGATACACCTTATTATCATATTTTGTATAAAAACAGAAATGATGAAGAAGCACAAGCTTTTATGGATAACATCACGCATTATCTAAATATGCCTGAAAACGGAACTATTTTAGATTTAGCTTGCGGAAAAGGAAGACATTCTATCTACTTAAACAAATTAGGCTACAACGTTACTGGTGTTGATTTATCTGAAAATAGTATTTCGATTGCTCAAGAATCTTCAAATGAAACTTTACAGTTCAAAACGCACGATATGCGTGAACCGATGAACGAAACTTACGATGCCGTTTTTAATTTATTCACGAGTTTCGGTTATTTCGACACACATGAAGACAATATCAAAACCTTAAAAGCGATTAAGGAAAGTATCAACGAATACGGTTTTGGTGTGATTGATTTTTTCAATGCCGATTTTATTATTGAGAATTTAGTAGCCGAAGAAACCAAAGAAATTGATGGTATTACGTTTCATATCAAACGTGCTTTAGAAAATAAAAAAATAATTAAAGAAATTCGTTTTGAAGACAAAGGCGAATCTTTTTTCTTTACCGAAAAAGTTTCCGCTTTCACCTTAGCCGATTTTGAAGCTATGATGGAAGAAGCAGGTATTTATTTATTAGAGATTTTCGGCGATTATAAGTTGAGAAAATTCTACAAATCACAATCAGAACGTTTAATTTTGTTATTTAAATAATGAACTACAGTATTTATATTTTCCCTTTATTATCTGTCATTTTAGGATATATTTTCGCCATATTTTTTTCACCAAAAAGCAAGAAGAACTTAAAATTATTACTTGCGTTTAGTGGGGCATTTTTATTATCATTAACAGTAATGCACTTGCTTCCAGAAGTTTATCATAGTGAAGAAATTATTACTGAACCAGGACACGAAGGGCATTTTCATTCTAAAATTGGAATATTCATTATGATTGGAATTTTATTTCAAATCATCTTAGAATATTTTTCAAAAGGAGCCGAACACGGTCACGTTCATGGACATAATAAGATTTCTCATATTCCATGGTTGTTATTTTTCAGTTTGTGTTTACACGCGCTTTTAGAAGGATTACCAATTAGTAAAAACCCATCTTTAGCTTACGGAATTGCGATTCATCACTTTCCAATTGCTATTATTTTGACGACTTTTTTCAAAAACGCCCAATTGAACTCTAAAGCGATTTTGTTTTTCATGATTGCGTTTGCGTTTATGACACCAATTGGAACTTTCCTAGCTGATAATTTGAGTTTTATTACGAATTATTATTCGCAATTATCTGGAATTGTAATTGGAATTTTATTTCATATTTCTTCTACTATTATTTTTGAAAGTAGTGAAGGCCATAAATTCAATTTAGCTAAATTAGTGGTGATTGCTTTAGGGATTTTGTTGGCGAGTTTTATGTAGAATTTGCCACGAAGACACTAAGTCGCAAAGTTTTTTTAAAGGTTTGTTTTAGTAAATAATTTCTTCACCAATTCAATATCAAAAGCATCTTTGTTTATGGAATAGAAATATTTTGTTTGCCAAAGTTGCGTTTTTTCTGCTTGTTTACTTGTTGGAATATCCCAAGGCGGATAGACTCTAATGCCTCTTTTTCCGGAAGTATTGTTATTGCTAATAATTCCTTTTTCCAAAAGAACAGCTTTCGAAAACACAAATTGACCCAAATTTTTATCGCTTTTTGAAGTGATAACGATGAAATCGAAATTGTCTGAAACATCGAATGGTGCTGTTATTCCTTCGTTATTTCTTTTCCAAATGGTTACAAACTGACCGATTTTAGTCGGCGTAATTTTTGAAAATCGGTGAATAAATTCAATTGAATTTAATTTAAAAGAACAAGCTTGATACTCTTCACTTTCTGAATCAATTATAAGATTAGAGAATTCAAAATTATATTTGTCGTAAACAAATTCTTTAACTTGAAGAAGTTCTGAAGTTAATGGGTTTTCTTTCATTATTTATTTTTTTCTTCAATCCAACGGCTCATAAATTCTGTACTTCGCATCGTATGAAATTGCAACATTTGACCAATGAAATTAGCATTTCTATGTAATTCTAAATTAGTTTGAAGTTCCTTTAAAATATCCAAAAAATTAGACTTATAAATTGAAAACATAAATTTCTTTTGAATGATATCATAACCATTTTCTACAGCTTGTTCCCAAACTTCCTGATTAGAATATAATTCAACTGCTTTGGTTATAAAATCAAAATAATCATAAGTAATAAATCCATTCCAAGGCAAATTATCGTGCATAGCTTCTGCTCCAATTGATGTAGTTACAGATGGCGTTCCATACTCCATACCTTCCAACAATTTTCCTTTAATCCCAGCTCCAAAACGAATGGGTGCTAATAAAACTCTCGCCGAACGAATGACTTCTGCTGCACTTTCTGCTCTGCCATGAATAAAAAATCGTTCTTTCGGATTATTTAATTGATGTACTTTTTGTGTTGGATAGGCACCATAAACATTTAGTTTGGCATTTGGAAGTAATTCTTTTAGCTTCGGCCAAATTTCATTTTTTAAGACTAAAACCGAATCCCAGTTGGGTTCGTGATAAAAGTTTCCTATAAAGACAAAATCATTTTTTGATTGAAAATCTGGTTTTTCTGGAGTAAAATTTTCAATCCAAATCGGCAAATAAAATAAAATAGATTTCGGAACTTGGAAAAACGTTTGCAATAAATTCATCTCATGATCTGAAACCATAAGCGATAAATCACATCTAAAAATAGCTGCAATTTCACGTTTCGCGACATCAGAATTAAAATTTAAAGTCTCGCTATTTTTCTTTACTTCTTCATGTCTGGCTTGACGTAAGCAATGTAAATCTTCAGTATCTAAGATTTTAATCGCATTTGGCAATACATTTGAAACGCGCCAACCAAATTGTTCTTCCACCATAAATCGGTCAAACAAAACGATATCTGGATTTATCTGAAGTAATAATTCATCAAAACCTGAATCATTAATCTGAACGGAATGTTGCGTGATTCCTAAACTTGATAAATCGAAAGAAAATTCGCTTTCAGAAGCAATTGATGCGTATTCCACTTCATATTTTTCCGATTGAAAAAACCGAATTAACTGCAACATTCTGCTACCCGCTGCTGAAGAATTGGGTTCTACCCAAACTGAACTAATGATTAAGATTTTCATAGCCCAAATATACAAAGATTTTTGAGGGTGAATTTTGTTATTTAAAAATCTTAAAAACTAATTTTAGAATGGTTTAACTTATAAGTAAGTAAATAATATTTAACATTACTATACTAATTACAATAAGTAGCATAGTAATGACATGCGATTGTTTAAATTTCATTTTGCATTAAAAACTAGCAAGATTAACAACCACCTTGACCATAGACTTTTATTTTAATTTCCTGATTGTTTTTGTCTTTGATAACAAGTTCTGCGGAATAATCAGCCGATTCTTCTCCGTTTTGTTTAATAACTTGTATAAAATGAATATATGCAGTGTAATTTTCGTTACTATAAACAGTAATTTCAGAGTCGCCTTCTTTAAAACTAGAAACATTTTTTAAAGTCTGAATTTTATTATCTATTGAAATCAATGCTGTTGTGCCAATATCATCAAAATAATAAAATTTATCTAAATTGTAGTTGGTTTTTGTAGTTGAAAAAAGATAACTACAACCTGCCAATTCATCTGGTACTTTTGAGAAAGTAGTTATATTAATTGGCTTTACTAATAAAACTTTAATCTTTTCTTCTTGAGATTTTATTACTTGCTGCAACTCACTAATTTTATTTATATTTTCTGTGTTTTTGCTCTTTTCAATTAAAACGATTTGCTGAATTTTATTAACTTCATCAAGTAATTTTGAATTAGTAACAGTTAGGTTAGTTATAAGATTTACCAAAGAGTCTTTCTGATTATTTTTAGAAATTACTAAATTTTGATAAGCGACTCTAAGTTCTTTTTTATCCATTTTTTCAATTTCTTGAGAAAAGGAATACTGTATAAATACAATAATTGTAAATAATATTATTTTTTTCATAAGTGTTAATCTTTTAATGTTTTAGATATGTATTCTTGATGTTTATCAATTACTTTAGAGTCTTTATCAACTCTAATAGTATCAAAAAATTTAACTAAAGCGCCATGCTTGTTTTTTGTTCTATAAGAATGGGTATATCTAAAATAAATAATATCATTAGTTTGTTTAATTTTATTCAATTTAGATATTTTATTGGTGTATAAATTTAGTGTATCGATTTCATATGCATTTAAAGTAGCCTTTTCTTTGTCTAAATCTGACACTGTGTTGTTCATTGAATAATAATTTCCAGAAAGAAAAGAACTAAGCGCACGATTTGACATTTCTTTTTTCTTTTTTGCTACATAATCTTTAATATTTGCAACATAAAAGTTATAATTTGTTAACCTTTCATTAATTGCTTTTTTATACGTTAATGTATCTAAAATTTTCAATTCAATAATTTCATAACTTGATGGGTCATCTAACTGATTAACAAAACTTTCATTTAAACTTGACTTAATTTTATCTTCTTTTGAACATGCCATTAAAAGCATAAAAAAGAACATCATTATTACTTTATTCATATAATTACATTTTTTTACCGATTCTATTTTCTCTGTTTTTTTCTGCTTGGTAAATTGACTGCCTTAATTCTTCATCTTCTTTTTCAAATTTCAAATTTTCATCAATACTCCAAATACTATTTTCACCTTGTTCATATATATAAATATCTGTATCAAACAATAAATAGTAATTCTCTTGAATCAATAAAATTTTCTCCTCAACTCTTGCATCTAATTCAACAATATTTGAAAAATATTTATCTAAGTGCGCATAACTTATATAAAATATTTTGTTATGCAATAGCTTTAATTTAACTCTCAAAAGTGTTACGCCGTCTTTTACATCATATTCTACTTCTTTATAGATTCCCTTTTTAAATGATTCTTTATATGTAAATTCTTCTTCAATGTTTTTTTTAAAATTACCAAATAAAGTCATAAAATGCTTTTCTACATCTGATTCTGTCATTCCAAAACGAATTTTATATGGCAAATCAATTGAAGAAATAGGAATAGCCTTCATTTCATTTTCACTTTTTATTAATTCATCCTGAACTTTTTTTAATTCAATTCCTTTATTCTTAACTTCATCTGAATTTAAAAACAAATATACTTTGTCAAGAGACTTTAAAGTTATCCATTCATTTGGAATACTTTTTGAAGAATCATCTTCTGTTAAAAAATCAGTATTTATTGGCTCAGAAAATATTGAATAACCGTAGTTAGAACGTGAAATAATAAATTTTATGTCATTGATTTTTGTATGTTTTAAATAACGATCATATCTTGAATTTATTCCGCCTGTTAATGTTAACATATTGTCACAAAATTTATATTCGTCAAAAACTAAAGACTCTTCAATGATTGAGTCATTATCAATCCATTCTAAATCTTCACCAATTAATTTTTTAAGATTTTTTTCACTTAAATTAGGTTTGGATTTGTCTATATTTAATACATCTAAAGCATAACAATAACCTTTTGCATTTACTCTTACATAAATATTAAGGGAGTCCGTTTCGATTTCTATATTTTTATCATATAAAAACTTACCAACAGTTTTATCAGCTAACTCCGTTATAAAACTTTGTGAAAATGCTAATGAGGTAAATAATAAGAAAAATAATATTCTCATTATACTAAACTTTTATTTTCTTTCCATTGTTTGTATTTATCTAAATCACTTGATGCGCTACTAATCACCAATCCAATTACAAAAACATCATCTATTAAACCAATTCCAGGAATAAAGTCCGGAATAAAATCAATTGGTGAAATTAAATATAACAATGAAGCTACAATTGAAATAATAGTTGTTAATGGAATTACTTTATAATTTCCGTTTATATAATCTTTTACAATTGAAAAAAATAATTGCAAATAATCCCAGACTTTTTCTAATTGATTTTTATGCTTAGAAGCTTTATCCATAGCTTCATTTACTGTATTGGTTGTTTTTTGTTTATCTTTTATTAAAATTTCAGCTTCTTTCTCTGATGATTTAAAAGATTTCTCGATTTGATTTAGTTTGTCTTCAACTTTGGACATAATTTTAGTTTTTTAGTTTACACCGCTAAAATAATAAGCAAAAAATCATGCTTTAGAACAACTTGTTAAAGCAGGTAAAAACGAATACAAAAACTACTTTTTAGCTTATGAAGATGTTAATAATTTTAAACTTGTAGTAAAATTAAAACAAACGTTCCATCAAATTCTGTGAAATTTGTGGTTATTGGATTTGAAATATGCGGTTGAATTAATCGAAGTCTTTCCTCCGCTAATTGTAGTGCTTTAGAAGTATGCAATTTGACTTTATTAAAAGAAGCAATCCCTTTTCCGTTATCTTTTATTCGACATTCCAATACATGAGTTTCATTGAGCTGGAAAGAAATATCTAATTTCGGATTTGGATATTCGGCATTAAAAGCATGTACAAATACATTCTCAATAAAAGGCTGAAGCAACATCGTTGGAACTTGAATCTCTTGTGTATTTATATTAGGTTCTACTTTAAGATTAACTTGAATTTTGTTTCCAAAGCGTGTGTTTTCAATATAAATATAATGCTGTAAAAAAGTAATTTCTTCTTGTAACGTAATCGTCTTCTTTGTAGAATTATCCAGTGTCAATCGCATCAACTTAGCCAATTCACTAACAAAATTTAGCGAATTATCTATGTCATTACTAATTATAAAATCTTGAATGGTATTCATGGCATTAAACGTAAAATGAGGATTCATTTGACTTTTAAGTGCTTCTAATTTTGTTTCTGCTATACGTTGTTGAATGAGTGCTTTTTCTTCCGCGTTTTTTTTATTTCTTTTTATTATAAAAAACAAACCCGTTGCTATAACTGAAACAACTAAAAGCATAAACCACCAAGTCACCCAAAAAGGAGGTGTGATTCTTAATTTCAAAATTTTAAACTGTTTCGTTTCTCCTGAATTTAAATCTAAAACTTGAATTTCTAAATTATAATTTCCATGAGGTAAATAAGATAAAAATACGGTTAGTTTTTCAGAATAAGGACTCCAATTGTTTTTGCTATTTAATCGGTATCTAAATTTTAACTTATGAGGAAAAGGATGTCCAATTGGAATAAAATTGATAGAAAAAGAATTATGCTTATAATCTGATATTAATTCATTAGAATGATACGAAAACCAACGATTGTTTTTACTACTATGCAGCTGATTATTTATTAGTATAGATTGAATTATAATTTTTTCAACTGTTTTTTGTTTAGCTAGAAGCTTATTTAAATTAAGCTTATAAAATCCCTTTTGTGTTCCTAACCATAATTCATCACCAAAAATTTGTGAAGTTTTAAAAACACAATCTTTTAGACCTTGTTCTGAATCTATTAATCGAATTTTTCCATTGTGGTAAACATTCAACCCTTTTTCTGTACCGATTAAAATATACTCTTTATAACATTCTAAAAAATTAATACTATTTCCTATGATCTCTTTTTTGGGGATGGTTTTAAGAATTTTAAATTTTTGATTATCATCCACAATAAAAACGGTTCCAAATTCGGCAGCCAAAACCAAATGTCCATTATTCGTAAGGGCAATATGTTTGAATTTTTTCTCTTTCCAAATATTTTCAAACAAATACGATTTAAAATTTCCTTTATGATGAACAAACAAGCCATTAAAAACAGAAATTAGATACGTTTTATCTTTATTGTTTAGGATTTTGACAATGAATTGAGGCGTGTTAGTCTTAAATTTCGAATAATGTTTTCCTTCTAATTTGTAAACATAAACATAAGCACCAGCATAAGTAATGGTTTCTATAAATTTATTATCGGAAGTGAAACCAATTTTTAAACTATGTTTCGGAATATAATTTATAATTTGAGCTTTTGAATTCATTTCAAAAATCCCTAAATTACTTCCAACCCAAACAGAATTTTTGTTCTTCAATAACTCATAAAAAACAATTTCGTTAGCTTTTATATTAAAATTTAATTCAAAATCACGAGATTCTCTATAATTCGTATTGCATTTTGTTTTGTGAATCTTGATATAGTTAGATTGAAAATTTTTAAAATCATTTAAAGATATTGTAGCAGTTATTTTATCAGAAGAATTTAATACTGAAATACCCTGATTATGTAATACAAATTTAGATTGATCTAGAATTTCGAAATCAACAATAGATAAATTTTGAAAATTTTCATATTGAATCGTGGTATCCAAACGTATTTCATAAATCCCTTTATCGTTTGAACCTACATAAAGTACATTTCTAGAAGCATCATATACAACATTCAAAATCTTTTTTGAATCTATACCAAATGCATTGGAAAAATTAATCATTTTAACTTTTTCAATTTTATACAAACCACCATCCGGAGTGTACACTCCATCTGCAGCCGCAAAAAGTAAACAATTTTGAACTTTAGCGTATTGATAAATAATTGAATTTCCAAATTGAACGGGTTTAGCATTTTTAGAAAATAACTGTTCAATATTTATTTTTTCTATGAAACCTTCCTTACTTAGGTATAAATCTTGAAGATCTAAAAAAGCACTATAAAAGTTATTCCCTAAATATACAGGTTCAATATTAGTGGAATTTTTGCTTTCAACAATTTTAAAAACACCATCAAAAATACTAATAAAATACACTTCATTTTGATATACAAAAAATTCAATACAAATGAAATCTCCCTTTGTTTTAGGAATTTTTGGAGTAGTAATTTTATTTGTTTTAATATTAATAATGGAAACTCCTTGTTCTGTACCAACGTAAATATTATTTTTATAAGAAAATACCTTTCGCGTTTTATCCGAAGGCAATCCATTTTTAGTAGTAAAAATTGTAAATTTCTTTCCATCAAATTTACTCACTCCACCACCATAACTAGCAAACCACATATTCCCATCAGCATCTTGAGAAATATCCCAACAACTATTATGACCTAAACCATCTTCTTCACTTAAATTATAAAACTGACCATTAATAAAACGAGAAACGCCATTTTCTGTACCCACCCAAAGTACATGATCTTTATCAACAAACAAGGATCTGACTGCATTATTAGGCAAACCTTCAGAAGTTGTATAATTTTTTGATGGATATTGTTGAGCAAAAGCAGCCGTAAAAACTAATAAAAAAAGACTAAGAAGAAATCGCATCAATTAATTTCTTTTTAGTGAATAAAGTATCAGAAACAGGAATGGATTCCCCTATAATTAAATCTAACTTATACTCGTCAGATTTAAAACTCTTAATGTAATTTTTATTAACCAAATAACTTTTATGTATTCTAATAAAATTGGTATCCACTAAAACTTCACGAATTTCTTTTAAAGATTTAGAAGTAAAATATTCTTTATCTATGGTAACAATGTTCGAATAAGAACCATCAGACTTACAATAAACTATAGAATTAGCTTGAATTACTTCAAAACCAGATTTGGTTGGAAAAACAACTCTCTGTTTATCTACAAACTGATTATTAATGTTTTCAGTTAACAATTTAAACCTATCAAAATCGATTTTTATATTCTTTTTTGAAATATAACGGGAAATAGCAATATTAAAATCTTCTGTACCAAATGGTTTAACCAAATAATCTAAGGCACTTTTTTTTATAGCTTGAATAGCATATTCTTTATAAGCTGTGGTAAATATAATTTCAAAATTAATTTTATCAAAATACTTTAAAAGTTCAAAACCATTTTCATCTGGCATTTGAATATCTAAAAATATTAAATCTGGTTGATATCTTTTTATTGCTCTTACTGCAGAATCAACTGAACTACATTCCTCCAAAACATCAATAGTATCAGAATGATAACGTTCACAAAATTTCCTAAGAAAACTTCGTGCATGCATTTCATCATCAACAATAATTACTTTAATTTTCATCTAAAATATTAATATTACTCAAAAATACAATTAAGTTTAGGAGTATCCAAAATATCCTATAACTGTATAAAAAAAGAAAATGAAACACTAATTCTGCCTTGTTTACACATTATAGTTACTATATAATGATTGAAAAATAAAACAGTTAATTAAGAGATTCTCTTGATTTCTTGGGCGTTCCTCGTTGCACAAGTATTCCTTTTACCACACGTTAAATCT
Source organism: Flavobacterium facile (assembly GCF_036321945.1). NCBI lineage: Bacteria > Pseudomonadati > Bacteroidota > Flavobacteriia > Flavobacteriales > Flavobacteriaceae > Flavobacterium > Flavobacterium facile. The sequence goes on along the minus strand of NZ_JAZAYT010000020.1, from coordinate 371 downwards.
TACAACGAGGTCGTGTGTTCCGCTATATCTTTTATTTTGTTGCAAACATTTGGTAATAAAACAAGTAAATTCGGTAAGCAACAAAAAAAAGGATGCCACTCCCCCCACTAACGCATAGATTTTCATAAGATATAAACTGCTATAAACAAAAAGAATCTGAAACAAGTTCAGAATAAACCAAAAAATCGTCCCATCGGGACGATATATAGGTAAAAAAAAAGCCTCAATCTAAAAGATTGAGGCTTTAATAAAAGAAGGCGGCGACATACTCTCCCACATAACTGCAGTACCATCTGCGCAGTTGGGCTTAACTTCTCTGTTCGGAAAGGTAAGAGGTGAGCCCCAACGCAATAACCACCTTAATGGTTTGT
>NZ_JAZAYT010000019.1:0-9777 GCF_036321945.1 Flavobacterium facile | reverse complement strand
TATTGGAACAACCATGGTTTAATAGTTTTATTTATCATTCAATTATGGCAAAGTTTAACGGCGCAACTGTAATTGAACTTTGGGATTTAGTACCCGAAACAATGGAATTGGCAAATGTAAATTTAATACCATTAGAAAACGCACTAACAGGACCTGGTTTAATTGTAAAAGAAGTTGGAGACACTACAGGTTATTCATATAGAGAAGAACCTTTAAAAAACTACTACATACAAATTGGCAAAAACAGTGATTTAGGTATATTTAAAGACGTTGCCCCAGATGTTCTAACTAAACGATTCACAAAAGCAGCATGGCATGAATTAGTGGAAAAAGAAGGAATCCCGCCACGTTGGGTTGTCACAGATTCTTACAGTGAAACTCGCGAAAATGAATTAGCAGATATGATGCAAAACATGGTATCTAATCATTGGGCGGTTTTAAAAGGCAATGAAAAAATTGAAATTGCGAATACTGGTGCTGCAACTCGTTACGAAATTTTCTCAAAACTAATGGAGTTTATGAACTCGGAAATTAGTAAAAGAATTCTTGGACAAGATGGTACAACAGATGCAAGTGCTACTGGTACTTTTGGAAGTTTAAAAGTAATGCAAGGCGTTACAGATGATAGACACGAAAGTGATAGAACCGAAATTAAAAATTTAATTAATAAAGAGTTAATTCCAAGGTTAATATTACTAAGCCCCGTTTATGCGCCTTTAGCAAATTACAAATTTGAGTGGGATGATTCTAAAGAAATGAATCCAACTGAAATTATAGAAATGGTTAAAAATATTTCTGCTGCAGGGTTTGAAGTGGATGCAAAGTATATAACTGAAAAAACAGGTATTCCGATTTTAGGTTTGAAACAAAACAATTCTACTGAAGAAGGGATTCAAAAAAAAAAGTCTCAAAAGCAACAACCAGTAGCATTGTTTCGGATGAAATTATAGCATTTTACGATACTAAATGCAATCATGAACACAATAACACTATTGAGGCGGTTGACCTATCAGATTATACAAATTTAATTACATCAATTGCAAAACAATTGTATGACGGAAATTTAAAACCAAGTGATTTAAATGAAGAATTACTCACTAAAACACTTAAAGATTTACGTGAAGGTTTAGCAAGTGGATATGGTGATGAATTTGGAAACTATGAAACTAATGCTGTAAGAACTCTTAAACTTAATCAACATTTATATCGTTTTTCTGGTGCAAAAACTTATCAAGAAATTGCGAAATTAAACTTCTTTTTAAAAGACAAACCTAGTTTTGAAGACTTTAAAAGAGAAGCTTTGAAAATTAACCAGGAATACAATAAACGACATCTTGAAACCGAATACAATACCGCAAAAAGAAGTGGTGTAATGTCTGAAAAATGGGTTAAATATGTTGAACAAAAAGATGTTTATCCAAATCTAAAATATAAAACAGCAAATGATAGTCGAGTTCGAGAGCAACACAGGAACCAACAAGATATAATAAAACCTATTAATGATGTTTTTTGGTTAAGTTGGTATCCTCCAAATGATTTTGGGTGTAGATGCTATGTTACTCAAACTGATGAAAAAGTTACTGAAGGAATTCCAAAAGAAAATCCATCACCAGGTTTTAATAATAATGTTGGTGTTTCAAATATGATATTTGATGAAAATGAACATCCTTATTTTGTTTTTCCTGCATCTGATACCAAAAAAATAAAAACCAGTTTTGAAGACTTAAAATTATCAAATCCCGATTATCAAATTGCATATAAAGCGAAAAAATCAATTTTAGAGGTATCTACTTGGTCTGATCTAAAAGATTTTGAAATAAACATTAAAAATGCCAAACTTGTAGTTGCGCATTTAAGTTTGGATATAAAAATGAGACCACATAGTGAAATTAAAAATTTGAAAAATCCAGAATATTCAATAAATGATAAAATAGCAGATTTAAAAATCCCCATTGGGAAAGGTTATAAAAATATTTTAAAAAAAGCAGCTGAACAAAGATGCGAATATGTAGTTGTTAGTTTAGAATTAAATAATCAAACTTTAGGCGAAGCAAGGCATTTAATGCGAAATATTTTAAAACAAAAAGGAGTTCATCCTACAATTAAAACTGTTATAATTATTTCAAAACAAGAAAAAGTATATAAATACAATAGAGAAGAAATATAAAAAGCAATCCGAAGATTGCTTTTTATAGTACAGTGGAAGTGCTTGGAAATGAATCCGCGCTCGTAATTGTACTTTGCAAATATACAAAAAAAATATTATGATTGACAAAGTTCCAAATTTTATTGAAATAGGTAAGCTACTTATTAAAGATGCTCAAACTATTGCTGAAGTTGAAATGATAAACTTTGTTTTAAATAATTTTGATAAACAAGGTTTTGTTGACGGCTCAATTACTAATTGGGAAATGAGAAAAGATGGTAGCGATAGCGGAAGAGCAATATTAATGAAAACAGCTGCTTTACGTGATGGTAATAAAATAACACAGAGTTCAACTAAAAGAATTGTTTTGTCTAACGATGCCAAATATTCTAAACTACATAATGAAGGTGGTGTAATTCATATTGTAATAACTAAAAAAATGCGTTCCTACTTTTGGGCGATGTATCAACAAACTAAATTAGGTAAATGGAAAGCAATGGCTTTAAATAAAAACCAAATCTTGACTATTAAAATACCTAAACGCCAATTTATGGGACCAAGTACAACGTTTAATAAAACTATTGAACAAAAACTACTAAAAGCTATTGTAAACCGATTTAAAACAAGTTAAAACACTATTTAAATGAAAGATTTAAAAAATCTATACTTAGAGTTAGAAAAAAGAATTAGCGACAATATAGTTGAAATAAAAACTATTGATTTATGGAGCGAGCAAGTTAGTTTTATGGCTGAAGAACATCCATTTAAATCACCTGCAGTATTTTTTGGTTTTAGAACTTTGGAGCAAAATAATATGTCTGAAAAAGTACAAAATTTAACAATGCAAGTTGATACTTATTTGTTTTATGAAACTTTTGCTGATACATCAAAAGGTAGTAAAAAACAAGAAAAGGCACTTGGTTTTTTGGATTTATTAACTAAAATTAATGCTTGTTTACATGGTAGTTCTGGTTTGTATTTTCACGAAATGAAAAGAACTGGTTTCAATCCAGTTGAAACTGGAGGTGCGGGAATTCTATACGTTCAGCGTTATCAATTTACAATGATTGATGATTCAGCACAAATTTTATACGAAAATTTGAAGTTTGATAATATGGAAATTGAAGTAATAAGAGAAGAAATTCCAGCAAAGGAAATTATAGTAGGGGTTTATTCGCCTATAACTACTGATTAGAATAAAGATAAAATTCAATAGTTTTTGGACGTAAAAAAAACTTATCTGCACAAGCTGCAGTGCAATATGCAATGGTATATTTTTTTACACCGTACTCAGTAACTGAATTGAGTTTTTCGAAATAATTTCTTATTTCTAGTTTTTTCTTTTCTTTTAAGTCAACGTCTCTACTCATGTTACAAAACTAACAAAGTAGTTTTTATTTTACAATAGCAATTTTAAAGCATAAAAAAAACACGCTAGTTAGCGTGTTTTTTTATTATTTACTTTCTATTCGTAAAGCATTGGAGTTACTTCAACATGATAACTTTCCGCTCCAACAACATCCATTGCTAAACAATCAACTACTTTTGTTGCACCAGCTGCTAAATTTAATATTGTACCTAATCCAGTACCAACAATATTTCCAGCTTTGTCTTCATAAATAACTTTTAATTGACCAGATGTTAGTAATTTATCGGTATTGTTTTTTACTTCTACATGAACTGTACTCATTCTGTCATTTACAGTTTCAGAAAACTTAACAACTTCAATATCTTCTTTTGAAGTTTCTGTAACTTCTTTTTTATCCGTTGCTTTTTTGTCGCTATCTGGTAAAAACAAACCTAATAATACTAAGGCAACAAAGCCAATTACAACCCATTTTAATACTTTCATAATTTTCTTTTTTTTAGTGATTTTTTTCAAATATAATTAATTTTCTAATTCAAGCAATTCAATAATCGCTTTTTCTATGTAAGGTCTTGTAGGGTGAAATTCTTTGAATCTTTCTAATCCTACATTTTTAGCAATTTGAAATTCTTGTTTTACTTTATCCATCATTGCCTTTTTTTGATAAATTTGTTTAGTAACCTTATCAAGTTCCTTGAAAGCTTTTGTAGCTTCTATATTCTGAGTTGTTATCATTTATATTCTTTTTTATGAATTAATCCACAATTTTTGCAATATAAATTGCCGTTCTTTTCCGCAACTGGCATATCTATTTCGCATTGGAAACAATAAAGACTAAAATGTTGATCAGTTGGTTTGTCTTTTTTTACTTCGATGCAAACTCTGATAAAGTAACCGATTGCCATTGCTACTATAATTATTATAATTATCTCTATTCTCATTGATGTAACTTGTTAAATATTCGACGTACGAAATATGATCGGGCAAATGATGCTACAAAAAACATTAAAGTGATTTGTATGTTTGTGGTGTGGCTTATTTTAATGCCAAATTTGGGAAACATATACAGCTGTATTAGGTAACTTACAACTAAACCAACTATCGTGTTGGTAACGCTTTCTAAAATACTAAGTTTTTTACTTTGTTTTTTCATACTATATAATTTTTACGATTTATTGTATATAATTTTCTCGAATTATTGTTTTTTTAAGTAAATTCTAAATGTTCGGATTCTTTTATAATTGTTGTTGTGAATGGAAATTTATCTTTAGGAACTTTATTAATCATTTGCATTAAGATTGTTGAACCTGAAAACATAACATATTTTGTACCCTGTTTTTCTAATTGTAGTGTAAGCACTTTAGTTCCTGTTTTTACTTTTGAATCATCTATTTTAAAAGCAAGTATAGATATTTCAGCATTTAACAATTTATCTACTTTGATTTTGTCTCCTGTAAATGTTGAGAGTTCTGGCTTTATTCCTAGTTCGCTAAATTTGTTCATTTGGTAATAATTTTTTGAGTAAGTGTTTTGCGTTACAATGTTTTGTCCAACCATTATAAGCGGCTATAGTTTGTTTATTTTTCTTTTTTGATATTGCCTTTGCAAATCTTTTTTTGATTGATTTTCGAAGTAGTGTATGCGTGTGGTAAAAGACATATCCAACAAAATCAATTCCACGAGCTTCAACTGGAAATATCTGATAGTTCTTTTTAATTTGAAGCTTTAAATTATCGTTTAAATAGTGTTTAATATCTGATAAAATTTGGTGTAAATGTTCTTTTGAGTTTGAAAGTATTACTATGTCATCAGCATATCTGAAGTAATATTTTATTTGCTTTTCTTCTTTTATCCAGTGGTCGAAACTGGTTAAATAAAAGTTTGCAAAATATTGGCTTAAATAGTTACCAATTGGTAATCCGTCAGCACTTTCAATAATTTCATCTAATAACCAAAGTAAATCCTGGTCCTTGAATTTTTTTCGAAGTTGTTGCTTTAAAATCTCGTGATTTACATTTGGATAAAACTTTACGATGTCTAACTTTAAACAATACTTTGTATTTGATTTGTCTTTTAGTGCTTTTTTTAAGTTATTGGCTGCGTTATGGATGCCTTTTCCTTTAATTGAGCTATAGGTATCATTTGTAAACCATTTTGTAAATAAAGGCTCTAGTTTATTCATAATTGCATGATGCAATATTCTATCTGGAAAGTATGGAAGTCTAAATACTAATCTTTCTTTTGGTTCGAAAACAGTAAAAGTTGTGTATTGCGAAGTTTTAAAAGTTTTACTTTTCAATTCATTATGAAGTTGATCAATAAGTTCAGTTTTGTTTTTATCGAAAACCCTAACTCCATATTGAAACGCTTTTCCTTTTCTTGCTTTTAGTTCTGAAGCTAAAAGATTTTCTTTTGATACTATTGTCTTGAATATATTTCCAATTCTTTTCATTGCCTTTGCTTTAATGGTTCGCTTTCAATTATTTACTAAAGAATCTTTTAAAATTGTTGTTTTTTGCTATGTGAGCAAGGTCTGTGATGTTTTATATTTTAGCTCAGGTGCGAGCTGACATTCGAATTCGTATTCCAGTTATCGTAGTCGTTGTACGAAAAACCGCCACCCGAAGGAGAACTACAGCACTACACCACACAACCTTTATTTTTTATCCTTTTACAAAGTATGTTTTATACAACTCTTCAAAATTTTTACCTGCATAAATTGCCTTTTCTCTATTTTCGAAGCAAAGGCGCGAGCCGACATTCGAACGCGTACACCAGCTAACGTAGACGTGGTACGAAAAACCGCCACCCGAAGGAGAACCCATTTCGAACCAAGGATAATACTTCCAACTTCCATCAGTCCATTTTGGAGTCCAATCCCCATTTATAGCTTTTGCAATAATGATAAGTTTTGCGTGAGCTTTCATTGGTTCTTGCTCTTCTACAGGGAATAATGAAAAGTCTGGAATTACTTTTGTTGCATCTAGGCTTAAAACCTTACAAGCGTCTTCAAATGTTTTAATTTCTGTGTACATAGTTTATTTGTTAAGTGTTAAAAAATCTTCGTAAATATCTGTGAATTGTTTACCTGCATAAATTGCTAAATCTCTTGATTTATAGCAAAGGCGCGAGCCGACAGTCGAACGCGTATCCCAGCAATCGTAGTCGTGGTACGAAAAACCGCCACCCGAAGGAGAACCCATATTGAAATAAGGATGATATTTAGTTTCATTTGAGTTGGTCCAGTCTGGAGTCCAACCTTCATTTAATGCTTTAGCAATTAGCTTAATTTTTTTATAAGCAATTTCATCAGTCGTTAATCCTTCACACTCATCATCAAAATGAGTTTGATCTGTGTTGTTTTCAAGTAAAACATCTTCAAATGTTTTAATTCTTTCAGTTACTACTTTTGGAGTTGGTTTAAAAGAAACTTCTCCTGTTGTTTCGTCGAATTTGTCAATTACAAATCCCGTTGGAATGTTGATTTTTAATGTTTGCATTTTTAATGTTTGTTTAATTAATATTCGTCGTTATATCGTTGTTTGTTTAGCCACGTTGCAAGTAACGCCTGTGCTACTCCAGAGAGCGTTATTTTCTTTTTGTATTTTGGAACCTGGATAAAGCATTTGATTTTATCCGCTTCACTCAATTTGTTAAAGAACTTTTCTGCATCTTTTCGAGATTCTTTATAGCCGTATAATTGCCAAAGTGCATCAAATGATAAATTAGCAGGCGACTTTTCTATTTCAAATACTTTTGTGTACTTTTTGTCTTTGCTCCAAATGGTAATCATTATGCTTTCATTAGCTGGGAAATTTGGGCTAAACAGCCATTTCATTTGTTCGGTGTTAAGTTCGCCTTCAGATATTTCAAATAGCTTTAAATTGCCGTTTAAATCATATTTAAACAAGAACACTAAACCTATTTCCTTTCCCTTTGCTCGGTAAGTTGTAAGTTGTTCCATTAAGTTAATTTTTGGTTTAATTCTGCCATAATTATAGTTATTACTGTACGCTCATAGTCTTCATGGGAAAAAGAAAGTATTATTTCTAAAAACTTTTCTAAAAAATGAGCTTCATAATATTCAAATGATAGTTTAAATTTCTTTTTTTGACTAAATAGTGATGATTTTACACTTTCATCAATATGCTTTTTTTTAATCTTTATCATTACTTTATCCAAAACACTTCTTGCTACTTTCGTATCTCGATGTTGTATTGGTGGCTCTGTCATTACAGAAAAAGCTAATACTAAAACTTCTAATTGGGAGAATGTTATTTTAAGGTCTATTTTCATTGCTCTATGTAGTTTTCATCTATAAATAAATCGCACTTTATTAACCATTTCATAACTGCTATTTCAGCAGTACTACTCATAGTAGATAAATGATCTGAAATAAAACATCTTCCAAGAATATCATAAGATATAGTGTAAGATTGACGGTGTATTTCTTTTTTTAGTTTCCTTTTTTCAAATTCACTTATTACAAAGTTTTCATCTGCGTTAATTCCTTTTAGTTTGTTGTTTATTTCTTTAATTTCTGGCTTTAATTTTTTCATTTATTAGTTTTGATTAAATTTTGATTTTTAACTTCACAATCGCAAGCTTCACAGGTGCCGTTACATTTTACTTTCATTTTATCTAAATTTAATGGCTACATAAATATTTAAAATCAAAATGATTAATCCCATTAACACGAAAACTCCAAGTAAGAACTTTTCAAATTTTTCAAGCCATTTCATAAACATTCTGTTTTTGGTTCTGAAAGAGGTTCGTCACAATCGGCACAAACTTTAATTGTTGTTTCACATGTTCCAGATGCTTCTAAAACTCTGGTTAATTTATTTAGGTGGTTGCATTCTTTCATTTTACTTAAATAAATGTTTTACTACTTTTTCGAAAGCAAAAATTACTTTGCTTGTTTGCTTTGGATTCATTTCTGTTAAAGGCATTTGAATCGGACTCTTATTTTGCAACCAAATTCCAAATGTTTCCATATTAGCAACCTCCTTTCCAGATAGTAATGTTTTTGTCCACCCCATTGTATGGCACAAAGACATTATGTATCTGTGCTGGCTGTTTTTTATATCAAAGGCAGCAAAATTGAGTTTACTTTCTTCTGGTGTCTCACTTAAATAATTATCTACTGCACTACCTGTACCGTTGTATTTAATTGGTGCTTTTGGTGTTGTTGTCATTTTGATGTTGTTTTAAATTTTGTTCCCGAGACAGGATTCGAACCTGCACGATGTCATTTTGTTTTTCCTAAAACAATCCACGAACTTTGGTTGCCAGGCGCTACCATGACTAACCGACATCTAGTGGTCAAGCGTCTACCATTTCGCCACTCGGGACCAACTAACCTACTTAACTATTTTTATACAGTAAATCTGAATTCTACTTTTTTAGAAGGCACGTCGCGAACTTGAATAAACTTATACCCACTTACATAGCTGCTGCCTTTTTGTCGAATTTGTGCGTTTATTATGATGTCCATTCCTTCGTCAAATTCTGGTGAATTGTAAGTCCCACGCATAGCGTTAAGTTGAATTATTTTAGATGGATTTAGCATTTTAGTTTTCATACTTGGTTTAAGCAGAAGTTTAACTGTTTCACTCATTTTCTTCATATCTTCATTATCTTCATTGCCTGAAATTGCAGTTAAATAATCCATTATTTTTTGAACTCCAACCGCTTCCGTACCATCAAAAGTGATGTTTACGTTTTGACCAATTGTAATGCTTGAAGTACCTTCTTGGTTTGTAATGGTGTGGCTATCTTGGTCTAATCTGTCTAATCCATATACTTGCCCTTTCAATGATAAAATGTCGCTGAAATTGGCAAACAAATCATTAACTAATGTTTCCATTTCGCCTTGACGATTTACAAGCGTGTCGATATTTTGCTCTAAAAAATTATTTTGTAATTCCTTTAGAGTGGCTATGTCGCCTTTCTTTTTTTCTTTTTCTTGTTTTTCCTGTTCTACCATCTGTTTTTTTAACGATTTTAGTTCGGCAGCGGAAAGTTTTGTAATGTCGAATGTGCTCATTTTTTTATAAATTAAAAGTTATTATTTGTGGTTTCCAGTTGCTTTGGTTTATTGATGTAATTATTTTATGTATTTTGTTTTCAATGATTTCTGATACACTAAAAATTCTAACTTCTGAATGCTCTATTTTTTTAAATAAATAATTGATGTAATCAAATTTTGAAGCTCGCTCCTGGTTAATTTGCATTCGCTCCAAAGGGCTGAAATAATTTGTTT
>NZ_JAZAYT010000018.1:0-9243 GCF_036321945.1 Flavobacterium facile | reverse complement strand
TGTAACGTCCTGAAATAGGTTGACGTTTTTTAATTAATTTTTCAATTCAAATTTAGATAAATTATTTCATTATTCCTACGATACGATTTATACGGAATATCAGGATTTAAATGCACGCTAACAGGAGTTCTTCCCTTTAAGCTGTCATGTGGTCTTAAAGAGTTATAAATCTTTACAGCGCGTCTTACCATTTTTTGAGCCATAGTTTTGTTTGGAATCGTCTGATTTAGTCCAAATTCATATTTCATAGTTTTGTTTAAACGTTCTGCTAGAGCGTTTTCGTATGGATCATATTGTTCAGTCATGCTTATTAAAATATTGTTGTCTTGTAGAATTTTGACATATTCTGGCCAACAATAATGGAAGCCTCTGTCGGAATGATGGATTAGTTTTTGATTTGGATATTTTCTGTTTTTTAACGCCATTTTTAAAGCTTCTATTGACAATGAAGCTTTCATGTTTGTAGCTACATGAAAGCCCATTATTTGTTTAGAATAGGCATCGGTTACTAAAGCTAAATAGGCATTTTTTCCATTTAGTTTTAGATAAGTTATATCACTAACCCAGAGTTCTTCGGGATGATTTGGGACTTTATTTTGCACCAAATTTTTCCATTTTGTAAAGAGATGATTAGAGTTTGTGGTGCGTGTGAAATTCCTTTGTTTAGGAACCAATAGGGTATGAGCTCTAAGAAAATCGAAGAAATTGTCACGTCCCATTTTGATGTTTTCTAATTTCATTTGTTCTTGTAGCAGCTGATGTAATTTTCTTCCACCAGTTACTTGACTGATTTCACCTCTTTTGTCGATAACCATTTTTACTAGTTTTTCATTATCAGCTTTTTGTTTCTTACAAACACTCATTTTTTTGTAGAGTGCTTGTCTTGATATCCCGAAGCATTGGCAGATCCATTTGATTTTAAAAGTGCTTTTTTCTTTAGTTCCACTTCTTTGGCCAATGATTCGGGCAGCGACTTTTTTGCATAATCGTTCCCTGTATCAATTTCAGCTTCGGCAATAATCATTTGTTGGAAGTCTTTTATGAATTCCAGTTCTTCAATTTTTTGCTTTAGTTTTTTAATTTCGTCTTTGTTTGACATTCCTTTTTGTTTTTGCTCTAAGGTAGCAAATTTTTGTAACCAATAATAAATTGCATTACGTCCGACTTGGTATTTTACTGCTGCGTGATTGACGGAAATTTGTCCGTTGCATACTTCATCAATAATTTTTAATTTTAAGTCAAATCCAACGGATTTTTTTTGACAGTGTGGTTGGTTTTCTTTCATATTGTCCTGTAAATAGTTGTTGATTTTTTGTCAACCTATTTCAGGATTTTACATTTTTCAAAATGGCAGGTAACGTTTTTCGGCTTGGCGATGTGGCGGATTTTTTTGCACAAAAGTTCAATAGAATTACTACTGTTGAAACTTTCACAAATGTTTTATAGAAGCACTTCAGCCGCCATATTGCCAAACCGATGTTACCTGCCGTTTTGTTTTTCAAGTAGTATATCTTCTATCGTTATTTTTCCTTCTTTAAAGAGTCGTGATTTGTACTCAATTTTTAATTTATCTAAAAGTCTTGCCATATTAAAACCCACTGCATAGAAATATGTCGTTTTTTCTGTTTTGTAAAGCCATTCGTCTTTTGTTAAGTCGTAATTTTGAAATTTTTTAAATGATCTGAAAGAGGTGTCGGACTTTAATAATTTATAATCAGGTCGTTTCGTAGCATAGAGTTTGTAAAGCGAATATTCAATGTATCGTGCTGTGCCCTCCATTGTTTCGTAGCATTTTTCATACTTGGAAATATCAAATTTCATTTTCGTCAATACAGTGTTTCTTCGTTGGGTTCTTAAAGCAAAAAAGTCTTTTATGATGTTAACGATTTTTATACTGTCTGTTTCAGCAATGGCTTTTAGCAACAATTTATTTTCCTTGTCAATTGAGTTTTTAAACCAAGTGTTATTTTTGTAAATTCCTGTTAAACTGTCTGGCTGAATTTGTACAATTTCTTTTTCATAGTAATCCATGTAAGGTTTATGTTTGTACTGATATCCATGAAAGTATTCATGCATGATCATTGTAGTCCATTCTTCCGTTGAAAGAACATTCGGAATTGTTTTAGAGGTTTCTTCATAACTACTACACATCATAAAGGGTGAATGATAATTATAATCTTCAGTCGGGTCTCCTAATGTCATGCCTGTTTCCATATGAAATGACAAACTATCCAATCTGTTATTTGTTTTGTAAATTTTTATGAGTTGGTTTTTAAAAACTAAGCCTGATTTGAATGTTTTCAAGAATTTTTCTGTCGGATTAGCAATGTAAGAACTTGTATCAGTGAAATAAACAAGAGGCAGGTCATATTCCTTATCGTTAAAAGTTGCCCACGTTTTTTCAGCTACCGTTTGTTTTAAATTATATACAAAGTCGATTCTATCAAATACTTTTTGCTCTTTATCATTGTCTTTGTCCTTGCAGGAAAAAACGAGTAGCGTCAATATTATAAGTAATGTTTTGCTCATTGTTACCTGCCGTTTTTATTTTTCGTCAAAGTTGTCATAATAGGTTAAGTCCTTTGTTATTTTTCCATTCTTAATTTCAAAAATTGTACAGATGGGCAATACAAATTTTGAACCGTCTGGTGCTGTTCCTGATGATTCAAATTCAACAACTACGTTGTCGCCCGAATGATACATATTTATTACATTGTCGTGTACATCAGGAATCATTTGATTTAGTTCGCTGTATTTTTTTACAATGTCGGCTTTTGTCATTTTTACATTTTTAATTCCGTAGGCTGGGTCTTTCATTTCTGGCTGTTCTATGTACATATCAGCCATTTTTTGCCATTCGTGGTTATTGAAATGTTTAAAATACTGCTTAATGATTGTCTTGTTTGTTTCTGAATTTTCCATACTGTTTGAATTTTTATTTGAATTGTTACAAGAGAAAAGAGTAACCAATAAAAGTGATAAAAAAGTTAATCGTACCATATATTAAAGTTTAATGAGTTAATTGTGCAAATGTATGTCTGTCGTTTTATATTTCACTTTACAAATGATAATTTCGACTTTGTCATTTCATTTTTCTTAAACGACTCAATGAAACTGGTGTAATGCCGATAAAACTTGCAATGTCTTTTAACGCAAATCGTTGGAAAATGTATGGCTGTGTTTTAATTAAAAATTCGTAACGTTCTAATGCGTCAAAATTTAATAGTTGTCTTCGCAACTCAAATTCCATTACAAATTGTCTTTCCGCCATAAGTCTTGCAAGTCGCTCTAAATAATGTGATTTATCGAATAGTGAAAGAAGTTTGTCATAAGGCATTTGTTGAAGCAAACTATTTTCTTCTGCTTTAAATCCAATTTCGGAAGTTGAATTTGTGAGCACACTATGATAGTCAATAAACAAATTGTTTTCTATAAAAAAATGAGTTGTCCTCTCTGTTTCGTTTGAATATTCATAAACCCTTACCGCTCCTTTTTCTAAAAACCAAAGATTTTTACAGAGTTTTCCAATTTTATGTATGTCAGCACCTTTTGGAACTTCAACCGGCTCTAATATAGTTTTTAATAACTCCCATTCAGATTGTGGGACTTGTCCAAAAAGTTTTTCAAAGAAATTTTTTAAGTTGTCATTCATTTACTGTTTGTGTTTCTCCGTGGGTGGGTAAAATGGCAGGTAACGGTTCGGGGCTTTGCGATGGTGGGGCAATCGAAGCACAAATCTTCAATTTTGCACTAAAGTTCAACCGAAGAACAACCGTTGAACTTTGCAGTTTCGCCCCACTATTGCAAAACCCTTGTTAGCGGCTGGCATTTTAGTGTGCTGCTGATTTTGAGAAAAAATTCATTACGATAACTCCTGTCACAATTAAAATAATTCCAATAATTGCTGGAATGTCTAACGATTGCTTAAATACCACTACCGAAATTATAGCTGTCAAGACAATTCCTAAACCACCCCAAATTGCATAAGCTATTCCCAAAGGAATGGATTTTAAAGCTTGCGAAAAAAAGAAAAAGCAAGCAATATATGCCACAATTGTTATCGCTGTTGGCAATAATTTTGAAAAACCGTCTGATGCTTTCATAAAGCTCGAACCTACAACTTCAAGTACGATTGCTAATGATAAAAATAAATATTTCATTGTTCTTTTGTTTTAACTGATGCAAAGAAACAAAAATTAAAAAGTGCTTTTTTTGACAAATGTCAAAATCGTTATTTCTTTCTAATACGGCTCAATGTTTCTTGCGAAATACCCAAATAAGAAGCAATATGTCCTAAAGAAATTCTTTGCAAAGCTTCGGGTTGGTTTTTCAAAAGCCAATGATAACGCTGTTCTGCGGTATGTGTTTGTAATAAAAAAGAACGTTCCTCTAAAATTTTGCAATATTCTTCTGCCATTTTTCTACCAATCGTATTCATTTCCTGCGATGATTTGTAGAAACTTTCAAGGTCATTGCTTGAGATATAATATAAAGTGGTGTCTTCTAAAAACTGAATGTTTTTAATTGAAGGTTGGCTAAAAAATAATGGCATTACTGAACCTAAAATTCCGCTCTCAAAACCAAACCAAACATTAATTTCTCTTTCATTGATATTATAAAACGAACGAACAAGCCCTTTTTCAATTACGAATAAATTTGAAACAATTTGTCCTTCTTTGAGCAAAAAATCGCCTTTTTGTTTTATCAGACTTTTAATTTTTTCGTTAAGTTCTGTTTCGATTTCAGAGGTCAGATTTCCGTATTTTTTAAGTTGTTTTATGAGAGGGTTCATTCTTTGTACGGTGTTGGTTTATGCTTGCCGCTAACGTTTTGCAGCTTGGCGAAGTGGCGGATTTAGAAGCACTTACTTTCAATTTAGCACTAAACTTCATTTGAAAACCGAATGTTCAATTTAGCACTGAACCCGCCATTTTGCCAAACTGCTGTTATAGCCAGTGGTTATTTATTCAACACTACTAGCAGAACCCCAATTTTATCGTTAAATCCCATTACAGGACTGACAATTTTTACTAAATTTTCTTCTGTATAAACTTTAGTGCTTGTAAGGTTTGAAAAAGCTGTTGTTTCAAGAGTAGTTCCTTCAAATTTCTTGTCTGACGATAATAGAACAATATTGTCCTTTGGGTTTACAAGTTGCACCAAATCTGCTCCAGACTGTCGGACAAAAATACTGAGTAATTGATTGAGATTTTCAGTGTTATTCCTTAGTAATTCGCTTCTTACTGACCACGAAAAAACTTCTGTAGCAAACTCAAGGTGCTTTATTTGCAAACTGTCAATTTTGCTTTCATATTGAGTTATCAATTGTGTTTTCTCATTATTAAAGGTTTTCTCGTTTATGCGAATTTTAATGGAAAACCAGATAAAAACTACCAACAACAATACGGTTAAAACTGTTGCAACCTTATTATTTTTGAAAAAGCCAACAATTTTTTCTTTGAATGTGTTTTTGGTTTTACTTTGAGAGGTTTCAACCAAATTATTTTTTTCTACTGTACTCATTTTGTTTGTTTTTAGAGATTAACCTTTCTTGTCAGAATCTTCTATTGTTAGTTTTTTCAGAATTGAAAATATTAAACCACCCGAAATTGCACCTAAAATGTAAATTATAGCAGTTGCAAACGACAAAGGTATAGTAACACTCCATTTTAAAAAAGACAACTGTACGGTTTCTAAATTTTGTACAATAAAAATAACTGCTACTCCGATAAGGAGTAGCAGTAAAATTGTTTTTATAATCCTCATTACATTACTTATTGAAAGTAGTTCGAGAAATTTCAATACCTGCAGGATAAGTTAGATTTCCTTGTTCCTCTGCTGTAATGAAAATTTCCTTTACATTAAATGGAGTTGTTGTTTTTAAAGTTGCTTTTTTAGCATTTTTGTTAATTAATTGACCAACATTTTTAGTGGTTCCATTTTCAGCAACTATCCAAACACTGTAGTTGTTTTTTGGTGGATTTAATCTACTAGCTTCCGCTAAGTTTCTTGCAGTTACTTCAATAACGTAATTTTTGTTTTTGTCCTGTTTTTTTGTAGCGGTAATATCCGCAGCAGGTACTGTACTCGAAACGGGAAAATTGGCTGTGCTTGCACAAGCTGACATTAGTGCTACCACTCCGATAATTGCTAAATGTTTGATTGTTCTCATTTTTTTTGTTTTTAATTTTATTTAATACCTACTCTTAAAGATTTTCGGCATTCTCTCCTTTGAAATGTGTGGTCATTTTGCTGTGTCTGTCGTCCTACCATTGGCTATAACGTTTCGCGGCTTCAAGAAGTGGCGATGAACCAAGACCAAGCCTTTACAAATATAACCAAAACTTTTAATTAAAGACCTTTCCAATTTCTGATAAATCCCATGCCTCGCCATTTCTTGAAACCGCTGTTAGCGGCTGTGTATTTTTCTAACCATAGATAATATAAAGTATAAATAAGATAATAATAGGGATAACAATTATAGATAACATAATATATCCGCAAACATTATTAACGATTTTAGAAACTTTCTTCTCTTTCTTCTCTTCATCCTCTATTTCATATCTTTTATAATGTGTAAAAATTCCAATAAGTAAAGAACCCATTGTTCCAAGACCGGTTTTATAGTAATCGAAAATACTATAATTTATGATTTTGACAAGGAAACTGACAACAAATAATAGACCGAGGTAAGGCGCTATTATTTCCATATACTTAATTAGAAACATTTTTTTTTATATTTATATTTAACATTGTTTTTTTTCAAATTTATAAATAAAATTCTATTCTTAAATTTTAATCTAATTTTTTTGTCTTAAAATTGCGTTAGATTCTTGATCCTGCTGTTACATTGCCGCTAACGTTTCGGGGCTTTGCGTTCGGGCGGGAAATCGAAGCACAAAGATATAAATTTATTACTAAAGTTCAATTGAAAAACTGCCGTTGAATTTTGCACTTCAGCCCGCCTGACGCAAAACCCTTGTTATGTGTAGCCTTATTTGTAGTTTTTCTCATCAAACATCCAAGGAGCAAATCCTCTTGTTTTTATTGTTCCCCATTTTAGTATACTTTTAGCTTCTTCACTTACCTTTTCAGATTTGTCTTTTGTCATTTTTAAAACAATTTCTTCTGGATATTCGTATAACATTCCAAGTCCTAATAATCCTAACCAACGAGTGGTTGCATTTTTGCTTTCAAGGGCTTTTAAAAAATAGGATTGCGTTCGTAAATCGGGTAAATGTCTATCACAAATAAATGCAACAGCCCATATAAGTTGTTGGATTACTTTATTGTCTGCCTCTCGGTCAATTGCTTCCAGAAAATAGGTTATAGTAGTAGGGTGTGATAAATAGTTGTCCCAACGTCTTATTTTTGTACGTGCTTCTGAATTAATCTTTTTTGAAGCAATTATTTTATCTTCACTTGTTCCGTTCACTATGGCGTTCAAATATTCTTTTTGCTTACGAGATAACGCAGGGTAGGGAACATTTTTATAAAACTCATCTTGCATTTCTTTATCTAAGTCTATCACAAATCCTTTCAGTAAAAGTTTTTCTGCATCTTCCAAGGGTATTAAAGGTTTGGTATTTTCTACTGGTAAATGTTGCTTTTCATTTCCTGTAATTTGTTGCAATAGATTAGATAATTTAAGAAGCGAATTTTTATTTACAGAATACGCACAGAACATTCCTGCCTCACTATCAAAACCAATTTCTTTTTGAATGTTATGTTCTTTGGCAAGTTTCTTTGCTAATCTTTCAATGGTGTAACCACCTCCACCTTTATCTCCAAGATAATCATCGAAATAATGAAAGTCTGAACAAATAATTGAAAAATTATCTTCGTGTTCTACTAAAATACAAGGGAAAAATTCATTCATAATTTGTTTGTTGTTTTACGTTTGTGTAACGTCCTGAAATAGGTTGACGTTTTTTAATTAATTTTTCAATTCAAATTTAGATAAATTATTTCATTATTCCTACGATACGATTTATACGGAATATCAGGATTTAAATGCACGCTAACAGGAGTTCTTCCCTTTAAGCTGTCATGTGGTCTTAAAGAGTTATAAATCTTTACAGCGCGTCTTACCATTTTTTGAGCCATAGTTTTGTTTGGAATCGTCTGATTTAGTCCAAATTCATATTTCATAGTTTTGTTTAAACGTTCTGCTAGAGCGTTTTCGTATGGATCATATTGTTCAGTCATGCTTATTAAAATATTGTTGTCTTGTAGAATTTTGACATATTCTGGCCAACAATAATGGAAGCCTCTGTCGGAATGATGGATTAGTTTTTGATTTGGATATTTTCTGTTTTTTAACGCCATTTTTAAAGCTTCTATTGACAATGAAGCTTTCATGTTTGTAGCTACATGAAAGCCCATTATTTGTTTAGAATAGGCATCGGTTACTAAAGCTAAATAGGCATTTTTTCCATTTAGTTTTAGATAAGTTATATCACTAACCCAGAGTTCTTCGGGATGATTTGGGACTTTATTTTGCACCAAATTTTTCCATTTTGTAAAGAGATGATTAGAGTTTGTGGTGCGTGTGAAATTCCTTTGTTTAGGAACCAATAGGGTATGAGCTCTAAGAAAATCGAAGAAATTGTCACGTCCCATTTTGATGTTTTCTAATTTCATTTGTTCTTGTAGCAGCTGATGTAATTTTCTTCCACCAGTTACTTGACTGATTTCACCTCTTTTGTCGATAACCATTTTTACTAGTTTTTCATTATCAGCTTTTTGTTTCTTACAAACACTCATTTTTTTGTAGAGTGCTTGTCTTGATATCCCGAAGCATTGGCAGATCCATTTGATTTTAAAAGTGCTTTTTTCTTTAGTTCCACTTCTTTGGCCAATGATTCGGGCAGCGACTTTTTTGCATAATCGTTCCCTGTATCAATTTCAGCTTCGGCAATAATCATTTGTTGGAAGTCTTTTATGAATTCCAGTTCTTCAATTTTTTGCTTTAGTTTTTTAATTTCGTCTTTGTTTGACATTCCTTTTTGTTTTTGCTCTAAGGTAGCAAATTTTTGTAACCAATAATAAATTGCATTACGTCCGACTTGGTATTTTACTGCTGCGTGATTGACGGAAATTTGTCCGTTGCATACTTCATCAATAATTTTTAATTTTAAGTCAAATCCAACGGATTTTTTTTGACAGTGTGGTTGGTTTTCTTTCATATTGTCCTGTAAATAGTTGTTGATTTTTTGTCAACCTATTTCAGGATTTTACATT
>NZ_JAZAYT010000017.1:0-9208 GCF_036321945.1 Flavobacterium facile | reverse complement strand
ATTCCTTCTTTTTCCACTAATTCATGCCATGCTGCTTTTGTGAATCGTTTAGTTAGAACATCTGGGGCAACGTCTTTAAATATACCTAAATCACTGTTTTTTCCAATTTGTATGTAGTAGTTTTTTAAAGGTTCTTCTCTATATGAATAACCTGTAGTGTCTCCAACTTCTTTAACAATTAAACCAGGTCCTGTTAGTGCGTTTTCTAATGGGATTAAATTTACATTTGCCAATTCCATTGTTTCGGGTACTAAATCCCAAAGTTCAATTACAGTTGCGCCGTTAAACTTTGCCATAATTGAATGATAAATAAAACTATTAAACCATGGTTGTTCCAATAAAGGCATTAGTTCTGGATTATCGATACCTTTTAAATCAACAATTTTAAATTTAGATTGAATTATTTTTAAAACACGACCTTCAATTAGTGAAGCCAAATGGCTATCTAATCGAATACTTTCATATAGTTCTAACAAAGGTCCACGATTTGGGTTTTCTGACAATTGAGCCAAAGCCATAGAATCCTTCCATTTTTTCAATGTTTGTACACTCAAACTTTTACTTCTTGGAAGTATTATGTTTGACGGTCTATTGTCGTGTGTTCTGCCTATTTTTGCGTTTTGTCCCATTAGATATATAAGTCGCTATTTCTATTATTACCCCATTTAACTTCTTTTCTACTGTTCTCTAAAACTGGGAACACAGGTGTTTCTTTACCATCTTTAACGTCTTTTAACCATGCCATTGCCCACTTGTATTCATCGCTAAAAGTACTTGGTATTTTTCGAGCTTTGTTACGCTTTACAACTGCATAATTAATTAGAGATGATAATATTTTTCTAATTAATGGTTTGTCTTCATAATCTTCGGAACTGAAAATTTTAGACACATCGTATCTATCTCGTAGCTTTCCTTTCATTAAGGAAATATTCTCAAGCTCAATTTTTTCCAATATTTCTAAATCATCTTCTAAACTATCATCTAAATAGTCTTCGAATATTTGATTTACTAAATCTTCTTTTGTTATAAAATATAATGCCATTTTAATATAAATGTTTTCGTTCAACTCTTCCTGTCATTGGCTTACCGCTTTTTGACTTTTCGTAAATATGTTTCGATAAAAAAGTAATGCATTGTTCATCTGCATCAGGTGCATCATCATGAGAATTGTAACCAGGTTCTATTGAAAATAATTGTGTTTTTCCAATTTGAGTGTCAGAGTGGCTTTTCATTTTTTCATTCCACCAAATACGCCCATTTTGATAATATGGATGTATTGAAACAATTCTATCATATTTTTTTATTCGAGGATTATCAACCTTTGTAATTCGTAAATCCACTTCAAAAGCATCTTCAACTTCTCTAATGGTTCGTTCTACTTCATCGTTCCAAAATTGTGCTTCAAAACGCCAATGTACTCTTACTTTTTCTGGTAGATTCTTTTCAAAATCTGCCATATATTCAACGGCAGCTCTCATTTTACATTTTTTCACAAATGATGTGATATAGTAAAATTGTTTGTCTTTTAAACCCCAAATTCTTACAGCATTGTAATCACCTGTAGCAGAACCAGAATAAGCAACATCCCAATGAGATACAATACAATCAAAATGATCTAATCTTGGTAATTTGCACCATTGAATTAATTCTTCTGTAAATATTTTACCTTTTACATGAGGTTCATTGTTGTATTCAGCTCTTACGGGTAATATTCCAATTTCCTTTTCAAGTATCTTGTAATAATCGTCTTTATATTTTGATTTCCATCTTGGTAAATAAGTTTGTTCATCATAGGCTTTAATGTGATGAACTTTCCAAGTTGGATTTAACTCTTGTAATTTCTTTTGGATCATTATATGAAAAGCGGCATTATTTGCAAACAAGAACCTTCTATAATCTCCGTCCATTGTTGGAATTAAATCATACAAAATCCATTGCACAATTTGGTCTTGACGTCTTTCATTTTTAATAGTGTCCTGTGTTTCAGTATCATCTGGAACAATCATAGTTGGACGTAAATTCTTTACCCTTAAACCCCTAACAGATTGACCAGTTCCTAAAGCTTGTCCAATAAAACCACCTTTAGTAACAAAAAAACCTTCATCCCAACTTCCATAAGTTTTTTGCTCACCAAAATCGGCTATAATTCTTGGGTTACCTTCAAATTCTGCTCTTATATCTGCTAATAATTGAATTGCTTTTTTTTCATTATTACCAATAATTACCAAGTACATTGGGTCGCCTCTTAGCCATAACCAAAAAGGTAAAATAATATCACAAATTACTGATTTTGCCAATCCACGTCCCCATTCGGCAAAACCTTTAAACAAAGGATTCGAAGCCACCATTCCAGCAAGTTCAATATGAAAATCTGGAGTATCATACGCTGCATAGTGTGGAAAATAATAACGCACTGTATAGGCAAAATCTTTGCTTAACTTTTGTATACGAATTTTCTTTTGTTCTTTTGTCTCATTAGGATCAATACTTCCGCCCGATGCTCTAATAAGTTCAATCTTGTCAAGAAACCGCTTTTGCGCTATTTTATCAATGGATTTCATTAATCGATATTTACAATTTTCTTTTCTGCAGTATGGGAAATTTTGTTATCTGAAAAGTCAAAAAGTAAATTTGTGATGACACTTACCCTGTATCTTTTATTTCCAATTTTCTTTTCCTTAATAATTTGTCCAACATAAAAGCCACAGCCTTTTTTTAGTAAATGTGCGCCTATTTGCAATTGCCATTCTGTGGCAGATGCTCTTGCCATAATTAGATTTAAGATGATTTTAAACATAGTTTAATTAGTATTTTAATGCGAGTTCGTTAGTATGATTTTCAAAAAATTCTAAAATTGGTAAATGATGTTTTGGTTCTATTTTCAATAGCATATCACCCATTATTAGTTCCATTACATTGATATAAGTGTTGTAGGGGATTTTATTGTCTTTTTCAAAAGATTCTTTTGATTTATTAGCTTTTGCAAGTGCATCAATTAATCTTGCGCGTTCTTTAGCATCTGGTTTATCAGATTGTTCAATTGCAATTAATTTTTCAGCATAGGTATCTATAAGCTGATTTAAGTTTTCAAGACCATTTGTTGTTGATGAAAGTTTTGCGTTTCGACGTTCTTTCCATTTAAATTTAACTATCCAGTCTCCAACGGTTTTTTCAGAAACACCAACTAAACTAGCTATTTCTTTAGCTGTTTTTTTTGCGTTTATATATAAATCCTCCGCTAGTTTTTGTTCCCTAATTTTTGCCATTTCTTTAATTATTATACCACAAAATTGCACTATAAGTAAGTAATAAAAAGAATGAAATATTTTATACAATGAACCTATTCCTTTATATGAGGTTTACACTCCTAATGTTTGATAATCAATTTTTTAAGTTTTAATAATTACCTAAAATTTGCACTATACAAAAGAGAAAACTTAAATAAAATTTAGTTCTAATTAAATGAAAAACACAAATGAAAAAATACTAATTACAGGTTCGGGATCACTCGACCTTACTCCGTTTATTGTTGCTCATTTATCAGAGAAATTTCCTTTAGTTATTGTAGCAGAAAAAAAAGGCAAAACGGCTGATATTAGAATAACAGGTGCTTTGTACGAGTATAATACTTCAACAGAAGAGTTGACGGCAAAAATTGACCAGTTTATAGCTGATGGAATTCAAGATGTAAATGTTTATTTAAACGGACCAGGTGGCGATGTCTTTATAGGTGCTGAAATTGAAAATCAACTTCAAAGATTTACTGGTTCAAAAAAAGGACTTGGAGGCGCATTAGTAGCATCCGCATATACAAAAATTGCAATGAGCCTTGACAGTTTTGAAATGGCTGAAAACGGACAATTTATGTATCATAAACCTTCTGGTTATTTTTCTGGAAATGAAGACAAAGTAGAATCATCACTGACTTTACTAAAAACTTTGACTACACAATACAAAGAAACATACGCTGAAAAAACAGGAATGACAACTGACGAAATTGAGGCTAAATGGTCAAAAGGTGATGTTTGGCTAACAGCTAAAGAAGCAGTTGCACAAAAATTTATAACTGGTGTAATAAAAAAAGCAACAATAACACCAGAAACAAAAGCAATGTTTGAAGCCTTTGGTTCTCCAAATATTCCAAAATTAACAAGTAAAAAATCAAATTTAAACATTATGGACAAAGAGAAAATTGCTCTTATGCTTGGTTTAACTTCAGATGCTTCTGAAGCTCAAATCGAAGCGGCTATTAAAGCCAATAAAGTAGCTGCCGAAACGGTCGCTGCTTTAAAACAGGAAAAAATTACTGCAGATGCAAACGCATTAGATCAACAAATTTATGCATTACTAAACAAAGCAGTTTCAGAGAAGAAAATTGTTGCAACTCAAGTAGAAGGTTTAAAAGGTTGGGCTAAAAATGATTTCAAAGGATGTGAAGCACATATCAATTCATTACAATCACTTGTGAAAATTAGCGCATCAGTTACTGGAAATTCTGGTAAAGAAGGAACTCTTTTAAAAGCTTTTGAAGATATGACAACTGCTGAACGTGACAATTTAGCAAATGAAGACCCAGAGGCTTTTACAAGTGCATACACTGCTTATTTAGCAAAATAAATAAATACAAAATTTTAAAAAATAAAAATTTATGAAAACAAAATTCGGATTATTCTTATTAGCGATGTTATTATTCGTCGCAACAGGTTTCGCAATGATTCCTACTTCAATTAGTAAAGAACAAAGAGTAAATATGCATACTGCAGCAATTGTAGATGGGGATTTATTAAATAGTTTGAACGAAAAATTTATTTTATCAAAATTCAAGCATTTAGGTACTTGGATATCTGAGGTAACAAGTAAAGACAATTGGGTGGGTAATGATGCTATTAAAATCCCTAAACGAAAAGGCGATTCGGCACCAACTGTATTAATTAACAATGCGGTTTATCCAATTGTTTCATCTGGAAGAAATGATGAAAAAGTAGTTGTTGCATTAAATAAATATTCTACTCAAAATAGAGAGGTTACAGCTGATGAATTATATGCTGTTGCATACGATAAAGAAGGTGATATTAATTTAGAATTGAAAGAAGAATTAGAAAGCAAATCTACTGATCATGCTTTACACTCAATTTCACCTGCTGAAAACGCAACTGACACACCAGTTTTAGAAACTACAGGTGCGGCAGATGGAACACGTAAAAGACTGTGCAAAGCTGATGTTATCTTATTTAAAGGAAAATTAGACAAATTATCAGTACCAAAACAAGGTCGTGTTTTAGTGTTAAATTCTACTCATGCAAATGATTTATTACTTGAAGATTCAGTATTTGAAAAAGGTTATATGAATCGTGTTAATGGTAATATTGAAATGACTTATTACGGCTTCAAAATTTATGAAGAGGTTTATACACCTACATACCACCAAACTTTAAAAACAAAATTAGCATTTGATAGCGTTACTGCAGGTCGTACTTCATCTATTGCATTTCACAAACAATCTACAGTTAAAGCTAAAGGTAGTGTAATTCGTTTTGCAAGAGCTGCAAAGGATGATCCAGAAAACAGAAAAAATGTGGTTGGTTATGATTTATACTTCGGATGTTTTGCAATTATGGACCAAGGTCAAGGAGCAATAATTGATGGTGTAGTAGTATAATGAGAAATATAAAGTATATAGCCGTGCATTGCACAGCAACCTCTCAAAAAACGAGCATTAGCGCAATTCAAAGCTATTGGAAAAATCAACTAGGTTGGAAAATGCCCGGCTATCACTTTATAATTTTACCAGATGGTACTGAAGCTCAATTATTACCCATTGAAGAAACTTCTAATGGTGTAAAAGGGTTTAATAGTAATTTGATAAACATTGCTTATTTAGGTGGCGTTGATTCAAATAATAAGCCTTTTGATAATAGAACTCCAAATCAAAAAATCACACTATTAAAACTTTTAAAAAAGTATAAGAATCAATTTCCAACAGCAATTATTCAAGGACATAAAGATTTTCCAAATGTTTCGAAAGCCTGTCCAAGTTTTGATGCTAAAAAAGAATATAAAAACATATAAAATGAAAAAAGCACTGATTTATTGGTACAGTTTGTTAGCAATATTGGTATTTATGACCTCATGCAAATCGAAGCAACCTATTATTCAAAATGAAATTGTAAAAGATTCTATTGTTATAACTAATCATGACACCATTTTTCAAATAGAAAAAGATAGCAGTTCTATAAAGGCGCTTCTGGAGTGTCAGAATGGTAAAGTAGTTTTAAAAAAAATTACCGCTCAAAATTCAGGACGAAAACTGAATATTCCAAATGTTGTAATTGAACATAATGTTTTGCAAGTTGATTGCTTTTCTGAATCTGAAAAACTATTTGCAAAATGGAAAGAAACTTTTATTAAAAGCTATAAGGAAATAAACAAACCAATTGTTACTAATATTCTAACATGGTGGCAAACAACACAAATTTATATAGGAAGGATTCTATTCTTGATTCTCTTACTTTTTACACTATTAAAAATTTACAAATTTAAAATATTTTAACATGAACAAAGATATTAAAGCGGCAGCTAAAGAGGTATTTGAAAGATACTCTAATGCTAAAAAAGTTTTTGTAACTCCAGATAACCAAGTTTTTTTAGCGGAAGACAGAGCGAAACTTCATAACGAAGATGTAGTAACTGTAAAACGTAGTGAAGTTATCGAAGATGTAAAAACTGAATCGACGGATAAAAAAGATGCTCCTAAAAAAGCAGAAGATTTAATTGCAGAAATTCCAACTTACACAGTTGAGCAATTGAATGCATTAGAAGATAGTGGCGAAAAACGTGCAACTGTTTTAAAAGCAGTTAAAGAAAGACGTGAATCCATTGCAAAAGAAATTGATGTTAATACACAAAATCAAGGATAATGAGTTTTGAAGGTGTAAATGTTAATCAAGGTCAAGGCGGTTTAAACCGAAAAACCTTATCAACTGATGCTGTAATGGCATTAGTTGTTGTGGCATCTGCTTTACCTGGTGATTTGGTAAATAACACAATAAATGTGTTTAATTCGTTACCATCCGCTGAAGCAGCAGGAATAAACCCAGCCTTTGATGCTAATGAAGCAATTTTACTTCATTACCATATTGAAGAGTTTTTCGCAAAGGCACCTAATGGAATTTTAAAAGTTGTTTTAACTGATAGTGTAAAAGCTTCAACTTATTTTGCTACAGACGCTGCAAAAGCAACTTTTAGAGAACATACAGATGTAAAACGTATTGGTTTTGTTTTAAACGGCGCACCTGTAGGTTTAGTGTTAGATGATGAAATAACTGCTTGTCAAACGTTTATAAACGATTTGTTTGCTGATAAAATTTATCTAAATGGTATTTACTTAGAAGGTAGAAATATTTCTAAAACAGCACTTACTAAGCGCACATTAAATTGTGGTAAAGTTTCTGTTGTAATTGCTCAAGATCCGGCTATTGCTTCCTTGGACCCTGCTTATGCAACTTATGCTGCAGTTGGTTCGGTTTTAGGAATGCGAGCTGCAAGAAAACCAAATGAAAATTTAGGATCTGTAGATATCATTGTAAAACCAGATGATAAAAAAGGAAGTTTAACTTTTCCTTTAACAGATACTTTAACAGGAAGATGGCTTTCGGCTAATTTGAGTGATGGTACACCTGTTTCATCATTATCACAAATAGATTTAAAACAGTTGACCAATTTTGGCTACATATATGCTGGAAGTTTTCAAGGCTTCCCTGGTGTTTATTTTAATGGAGAACCAACATGTATTGCTTTAACCTCTGATTACTCTTCTGGAGAAAATAACGGAGTTTGGGACAAAGCTGCATTAGGTATTAGAAACGCATTATTACCAAAAGTACGTGGTTGGTTTGAAAGAAATCCAGAAACTGGATTTTTAAAAAATACAGCAATTACAGATTTGGAAAACATTGGTAAAAAGCCACTTCAAGTAATGCGTGTAAATAAAGAAATAAGCGGATATAATTTGCTTATTCCACAAAATCAAAACCCTACTGATCAAACACCTTTAATTGTAAAGGCAAGTGTAACATTAGGCGCAATTATTCACACCTTCGAGGTAGATTTAAGTTTAATATAATATGGCTAAAGTAACAACTCTAATAAATTCATTCGGTAAAATGGCTGGATGGAATTCCGTAACTGCAAATATTTACGGAAGAGATATGGAAGGTATCAACGAATTAGGTTATGATGATACTATGGAAAAAGAAAACGTTTATGGAGCGGGTCCTTTTCCTATTGGTCAAGCAGACGGTAAATACGAAGCAAAGGTAAAACTTGTTTTGGTTATGGAAGAGGTTGTGGCAATGTTAGACGCTATTCCTGCGGGGAAACGTTTACAAGAAGCAGCACCAACTGATATTATTGCTCAATACGAGTATTCTTCAAGAATTTACAAAGATATTTTGAGAAATTTCACACCTACAAAATTAGGAAGAACCATTAAAAATGGAGACAAAGTAGTTGGTCAAGAATTAGAAGGAATTATCACTCACATAGATTGGAATCAATAATGGAAAATACAAATAAAACAGACGATTTGGTTTTAGACACATCGGCTATAGTTGGCTATTTAGATGATAATGCACTTGCTGCATTAAAAACTAAGAACAAACTAAAAAATGTTACCGAAGTAATTACTGAGGATGAAGACGGTGTAAAACACGCTACCTATTTCAAGAAACCAGAATTAGAGCATTTAGAACTTTTGGCAAAATACACTAAAAAAGAAGAAGCAATTAAAGGGCTTCAAATTCTTTTTAATACTTGTAGAGTTGCTGGTTCTGATGAAGTGCTTACTGACGATGAAATGCGTAGTGCTGCATACCAAGATTTAGCCAAAATTTTCAAAAAAAGAGAAACTATTGTAAAAAAGCGTTAGCCGACGGAGAAATAGCGTCGGATGACCCTTATGATTTTTACAAACAAGGTAATGCCTTGATAAGAAGTTATTTTAAAAGAGAGCCTGAAAAACTCTCTTTAAAAAAATGGACTAAGTTGTATAATGAAGCACAATTTTTAAAAAAATTAGACACCGAAATTTTAGCGACAGTTTTAGCTAAACTATTTCAAGCTAAACCAGAAAACGAATAATGTCAGATCAAACTTCAAATTGGATACTCGAACTTGTAGATAAGATTACTAAACCAGTAAAAGAGGTTAC
>NZ_JAZAYT010000016.1:0-8680 GCF_036321945.1 Flavobacterium facile | reverse complement strand
AATGTAAAATCCTGAAATAGGTTGACAAAAAATCAACAACTATTTACAGGACAATATGAAAGAAAACCAACCACACTGTCAAAAAAAATCCGTTGGATTTGACTTAAAATTAAAAATTATTGATGAAGTATGCAACGGACAAATTTCCGTCAATCACGCAGCAGTAAAATACCAAGTCGGACGTAATGCAATTTATTATTGGTTACAAAAATTTGCTACCTTAGAGCAAAAACAAAAAGGAATGTCAAACAAAGACGAAATTAAAAAACTAAAGCAAAAAATTGAAGAACTGGAATTCATAAAAGACTTCCAACAAATGATTATTGCCGAAGCTGAAATTGATACAGGGAACGATTATGCAAAAAAGTCGCTGCCCGAATCATTGGCCAAAGAAGTGGAACTAAAGAAAAAAGCACTTTTAAAATCAAATGGATCTGCCAATGCTTCGGGATATCAAGACAAGCACTCTACAAAAAAATGAGTGTTTGTAAGAAACAAAAAGCTGATAATGAAAAACTAGTAAAAATGGTTATCGACAAAAGAGGTGAAATCAGTCAAGTAACTGGTGGAAGAAAATTACATCAGCTGCTACAAGAACAAATGAAATTAGAAAACATCAAAATGGGACGTGACAATTTCTTCGATTTTCTTAGAGCTCATACCCTATTGGTTCCTAAACAAAGGAATTTCACACGCACCACAAACTCTAATCATCTCTTTACAAAATGGAAAAATTTGGTGCAAAATAAAGTCCCAAATCATCCCGAAGAACTCTGGGTTAGTGATATAACTTATCTAAAACTAAATGGAAAAAATGCCTATTTAGCTTTAGTAACCGATGCCTATTCTAAACAAATAATGGGCTTTCATGTAGCTACAAACATGAAAGCTTCATTGTCAATAGAAGCTTTAAAAATGGCGTTAAAAAACAGAAAATATCCAAATCAAAAACTAATCCATCATTCCGACAGAGGCTTCCATTATTGTTGGCCAGAATATGTCAAAATTCTACAAGACAACAATATTTTAATAAGCATGACTGAACAATATGATCCATACGAAAACGCTCTAGCAGAACGTTTAAACAAAACTATGAAATATGAATTTGGACTAAATCAGACGATTCCAAACAAAACTATGGCTCAAAAAATGGTAAGACGCGCTGTAAAGATTTATAACTCTTTAAGACCACATGACAGCTTAAAGGGAAGAACTCCTGTTAGCGTGCATTTAAATCCTGATATTCCGTATAAATCGTATCGTAGGAATAATGAAATAATTTATCTAAATTTGAATTGAAAAATTAATTAAAAAACGTCAACCTATTTCAGGACGTTACAATATAAAAAGGATGAGCTGTTAAGGCTTGAAAAAGACTTAAATAATCCGCTTTTATTTATTTGGGTTAAGGGAAAAGACTGTGAAATAAAGTATGAAGGAACAACTCAAATCATAAAAGACAATACTATTTTATGCTTGACAGTTTTTCATAGAATTGAGTTCAACAATTTGGAAACGGCAAGAATTATAAAATTTAACCGGGAGTTTTATTGTGTTTTAGACCACGGCAGCGAAGTAAGTTGTAAAGGTTTATTATTTTACGGTGCTACTCAACTTCCATATTTTCAAATCCCAGTAGAGGAAATAGAAAAATTTGAAACATTTTGGCAAATGTTCAATATAGAAATGCAATCAAAAGATGAACTGCAACTAGAAATGCTACAAATGATGCTCAAAAGGTTTATTATACTTTGTACTCGTATACATAAACGCCAATATAATATTTCTAAACTTGATAATAAAGAGGTAGATATAATTAGAGAGTTTAATTTTTTGGTAGAACAGCACTTTAAAACCAAGCACACCGTAAAAGAGTATGCAGACCTGATGATAAAGTCGCCTAAGACAATATCCAACACTTTCTCACAATTATCAGACAAAAGTCCGCTGCAAATCATACACGAAAGAAAACATTTGGAAGCCAAAAGAATGTTACGATATACCGACAAAGCAATCAAAGAAATTACCTACGAATTGGGCTTTGAAGATATACAGACTTTTAGCCGTTTTTTTAAAAAAATGGAAAATATTAGCCCTTCCGACTTCAAAAATTCATTTTTGGGAAATATTGCCAACTCATCGGGTTTAATGACCTAACAGAAGGCCTCTTTAAGACTGCATCTTTGCATCGTAATTAATTTATAAACAATATAAAATTAAAAAGATGACAAATTTCACAGTTCCCACCCGAGGAGAAGTATCGGAAAACAATCAAGCCATTTTTGACAACTTGCAAAAAGGTTTAGGCTTTGTACCCAATTTGTATGCCTATTACGCAAAAAACGAAACGGCACTAGGCGATTATCTTGCTTTACAAAATCGCAAATCAACACTAAAAGCCAAGGAAAGGGAGGTAATTAATTTAATAACAAGTCAAATTAATGGTTGCCGTTATTGCCAGTCGGCTCACACCGTTTTGGGTAAAATGAATGGTTTTACAGATGAGCAGGTAATTGAACTGCGTAAAGGTTCAGCTTCATTTGACTCTAAATTAGATGCTTTGGTGAAATTCACTGCATCTGTGGTAGAAAACCGTGGCAACACCAAAGAAGAAAGTAAAGAAGCATTTTTTGCAGCAGGTTACACCGAAGCGAATCTAATTGATGTGGTAATTGTGGTTGGCGATAAAATAATCAGCAACTATATCCACAATTTGACTGGCTTTCCAATTGATTTTCCAATTGCACCTGAGCTTTAATTTTTAACATTTAAAATATCATAAAATGAATATCGGAAATATAATTATTAGAATTGCATTCGGGTTGTTGTTTGTTTGGGGCGGTCTGGAAAAGTTTTTTGAAGGATTTCTTGGAGGAGTAGGTCTGCAGAATGCGGCAGGGTTTTTAAAATCTTCAGGTTGGAGCTTTCTCGGTGATTCTGGAACTTTTGTTTTAGCCATCATTTTGTCTTCATTAGAATTGATTGCTGCAATATTACTTTTAGCAAACAAAAAACTATTCTTCGCATTTACATTCCTAGCCTTTATTATGCTTGTAGCATTATTAACCATACACATTCCATCGGGAAATTGGATGAATATAATGATTCATATTGCATTATTTGGTTCATTATTAGGTTTAGGTTTAAATCATTTTAACAAAGAAAAAACAATATGGCAACAATAATCAAAATCAAGAATTTACCCGAAGGGTATCAAAGCATCATAACCAACGGAACTCATACCATAATTGGAGACGAGCCTGTAAAAAGCAAAGGGACAGACTTAGGTTTAAGTCCTTCTGAATTGGTGTTGAGTGGTTTGGCAATGTGTAAAGTAGCAACCGTTCGATATATTGCTCGACAAAAAGGGTGGGAAATAGGCGAAGTAAAAGCCGAACTATCTCAAGAAGTAAAACGTGAAACAGATGGGCTAAAAACCAATATAAAAATAGGTATTCAGATAGAAGGCAACATCACCCAAGAACAAAAAGACGAGCTATTAAAGCAAGCAGATGCCTGTTACATCCATCGTCAAATAATGGGAGAATGGAATATAGAACACGCCACCGAACTGCAACAATAAAAACGGCAGGTAACAAGGGTTTTGCGATAGTGGGGCGACAGTGCTTAATTCAACATTTGTGCTTATATTTGGCATCTGTGTTGAATTGAGCATTTGTGCATTTAATTCCCCACCATCGCAAAGCCCCAAACCGTTGTGCGATATTTTTGAGAACCGCAGTAAAATCAAGACTTTCCTAATGAAAACAAAATTTGGAATTATGAATAAATTGAAATGTATCTTATTTGTTTTACTTTTTAGTAGTTGTGCAAAAAACATAACGACACTTGAACAATATTCAAATTATCCAGTTAAATACTCTAAAACAAAAATAGCTTATCCAACAAATGATTTTAGCATAACTATTCCGAAAAATTGGGAATGGAAAGCTGAAGATTATGAAAATGAGCAAATAATTCTTGGAATGGATATTGGAGAAACTGATTCAATAACAAAATACACAAAAATTATTTCAATTCAGAAATATAAAAGTTTAGAAAATAATACAGACTTAAAAGCCGAATTTGAAACAATGCTAAAAAATTCCGCAAAAAATAATTTAATTCCAGAAATTGTAGAAAATGGAAAAACAAACATTATGAAATATGATTCATATTTTATCCACGCAAAATCTGAAAATGAAAACTCAATAGAAATGATTTCATTTATCGTAAAAAGTAAAGAAAAAGGAATATTTTACTCAATAACAGCAAGTTGTCAAAATAAAGATGAAAGTAAAACTAACTTAAGTATGATGATTAAATGCGTGAAAAGCTTTGAACAGAATTAAAACATCGCACAACAGCGGTTTCAAGAAATGGCGAGGCTCGGGATTTATTTGAAATCGGAAAGGTTTTTAATTTAAAGTTTTGTTTATATTTGTAAAGGCTTGGTCTTGGTTCATCGCCACTTCTTGAAGCCGCGACACGTTGTGCGTCATGCGAACCAACCTACACGTGAATTTAAAAACTAACGAATAAAATTAATGCAAAATAAGAAAAACCTTTGGTTTATAGTTGGAATTACAATACTCAATGCAATTGGGATGACCATTGTACTTCCGCTCTTTCCATTTCTATTAGAGAAATATGTTGCCAATACGAAAATTGCAGCAACTATGAGTTTGTTAGTTTCAATATTTGCTATTTGTCAGTTTTTTGCAGCACCCATTTTTGGTACTTTAAGCGATAGGTTTGGGCGAAAACCGATATTGCTTATAAGCCTTTTGGGTTCAGTTATTGGCTATTTATTGCTTGGTATAGGTGGTGCTCTTTGGATACTTTTTTTAGGTAGAATTATTGATGGTATTACGGCAGGCAACCAGAGTGCTTTATTTGCATATATTTCAGACACCACAGAACCACATGAAAGAGGAAAATGGTTTGGATATTTGGGCGGAGCTAATGGACTTGGGTTTATGGTGGGACCTGCAATTGGTGGACTTCTTGGAGCGAAATCCATCACATTGCCTTTTTATGTGACTGCTATTATTACTTTTATTTCAATAGCTTGTATTTTTATTTTCGTTCCAGAATCACTAACAACGGAGAAACGCACTAAACAGATTACATGGAAAAGTTTTAACACATTCACCCACTTAAAAGAAATATTCTCTATCAAGACTGCCAAAAGCTTAATCATTATGGGAGCGTTTTTTTATATCGGTTTAGGAATATGGCAATTTAATGCCAGTATTTTTCTTAAAGATGTTTTTAAGTGGGGGCCAGAATTCATTGGTGGTGTTTTTGTTCTAGTAGGTATTTGCGATATTCTTTCTCGAGTAATCATCCTACCTCAAATGCTAAAAAAGTATAGCGAACAAACCGTTGGCATTATTGGTTTGCTTGGACTTGTTGTAGGACTTGGGTTGCTATTTATAAGTGCATTTATCACTTCTGTATTTTTTATTGTAGGAGCTGTTGCCTGTATTGTGTTAGGAGAAGGCTTATTTGACCCCTCATATAATGCAAGGCTTTCCAACACTGTTACAGAAGATAAGCAAGGACTGCTACAAGGAACAAGCCAAAGTTTGCAGGCTTTATATCATGTATTAGTTCCGCTTGGAGCAGCCGCAATTTATAGTTACAACAAAGCAACTGTGTTTGGAATTGCTACAATACTAATGATTTGTGGACTTCTGCTATTTATCAATATGAATAATAATAACTCATAGTTGAATGAACAAAAGCACGAACGCACAACATAGTATTGGCAATAGTGGGGCTGACAGTTGTAAACTCAACATTTGTTATTCTATTGAACATTTGTGCAAATGTTGAGTTGACGTTTTTCAAATGCCCCACCATCGCCAATACTCGGCCGTTACCTGCAAGCGTAAAGACGACACTGCAATCATTAAGCAGGCACACTAAAATCATATTCAATCTGCGACAATTGAATGAATGAAAACTTAGGCCTTTTTCAACACAGACTTTCTATGTTCTATTCCCCATTCCATCATTTTATCTAGGACTTCTGTAATTTGTTTTCCTGTTTCAGACAACTCATATTCAACAGATACAGGTGTTGTGTCATATACCGTTCTGACCAACACGCCATTTAATTCCAATTCTTTCAGTTCTTTGCTCAACATTCTGGGTGAAATTTTTGGAATATTGCGTTGAATATCGGTAAACCGTTTTTTACCAAACAGTATTGAACCTAAAATTGGCAACTTCCATTTACCACTAATAACATTGAGCGTATCGTTGATGTTTAGCACATATTCAACGGGACAAGACTTAATCTCTTTTAAACTTAGCTGCTTTTTCATTTTCCTGACTTTTGTTACTATACTTTAGTATAGCACTATACTTTAGGAAGCAAATATAGTGTATCTTTGCATTTCACAATTAAAAAAAATAAAAAAAATGATTTTAGTAACAGGAGCAACAGGACACTTTGGAAAGGCAACCATTGACTTTCTATTAAAAAAGGGTATTTCAGCAAACAGCATTTCGGCTTTAGTAAGAGATGAGGCGAAAGCGGAAGACTTGAAAACAAAAGGCATTAACTTAAAAATTGGCGATTACGACAATTACGCTTCATTGGTAAAAGCATTTAAAGGCGTTGACAAGTTGTTATTGGTTTCAAGTTCTGATGTTGTTAACCTTGGACAACAACACGAGAATGCAGTAAAGGCAGCTAAAGAAGCAGGTGTAAAACATATATTTTATACCAGTTTTGAGCGAAAAAACGATACCGAAACTTCACCTATTTACTTTCTTGCAAAATCGCATATCGACACAGAAAACCTAATCAAGGCAAGTGGAATGACTTACACCATTTTTAAAAACAATCTTTATCTTGATGCGTTACCGATGTCTTTTGGAGAACAAGTTTTAACAACAGGTATATTTTTACCAGCAGGAGATACAAAATCGGCTTTTGCTTTGCGTAATGATATGGCTGAAGCTACTGCCAATGTATTGACAAGCGAAGGACACGAAAACAAAGCATATTCTTTAAACAATACTGAAAATGTATCGATACAAGAAATTGCTGAAGATTTAAGTGAAATAGTTGGTAAACAAATCAATTATGTAAGCCCACCTCAAGATATTTACGTGAAAACATTAACAGAAGCAGGCGTTCCAGCAGAATATGTTGGAGTGTTTGCAGGTGTTGCCGAGGCTATTAAGCAAGGAGAATTTTCAACTGAAAAAACAGATTTAGAAAATCTTTTAGGTAGAAAACCAACGACAACAAAAGACTTCCTGAAAGTAGTTTACGCATCTAAATAATATCTTTAAATTATATCTTTTTATAGCGGACGGTTTTAGAACTGTTCGCTATTTATTTATCCTACAACTCGAAAGA
The DNA here is from genome assembly GCF_036321945.1 of Flavobacterium facile. Taxonomy (NCBI): domain Bacteria; kingdom Pseudomonadati; phylum Bacteroidota; class Flavobacteriia; order Flavobacteriales; family Flavobacteriaceae; genus Flavobacterium; species Flavobacterium facile. Next base: position 1,299 of record NZ_JAZAYT010000016.1, on the reverse strand, counting down.
CAAAAACGCCAGCAGGTAACAGCGGTTTGGCAAAAGTGGCGGTTTCGTGCTCCGTATGACAGTTTTTCGTAAATTTGAAGTGTGTGCTTCGTATCAACATTTGTGGTGAAAATCGCCACCTTCGCCAAGCCGCAAAACGTTAGCCGTCAGCGTGTAAAAACGTGGGAGAATTCAATAACTTAATGCAACAAATGATAATTTTTATCTTTGTTGAATTATGGAAAAAAAGCACAAACGACTTACACTAAATGAACGCATTATTATTGAGACTTTACTCTATGAAAATAAGTCTAAAAGTTATATTGCAAAGCATCTAAATAGAAATCGTTCTACTATTACTCGAGAAATAAATAGTTGGATGCACAAACCAACCGATAAATACAATGCAACTTTAGCAGATTTCTTTGCAAAAGAAGAGTATTTAAACAAAAGAAATCTTGATAAAATAAATACTCATAAAAAACTTAAACTATTTGTTTACAGAGGCTTATTATGTGGTTTTTCGCCAGAACAAATTGCTGGAAGAATTAAAATTGATTATCCTAACAATAGTATTATGACAATCTCTCATGAAGCAATTTATCAGCATATTTATAAACATAGACAGTCAAGATTAGGCAAAAAACTCATACAACTTCTACCCTATCATCATTCCAAAAGAAGATACAATAGAAAAGGTGGAAAAAACAAAATACGAATCAAAGACCAAGTAAATATTAGCCAAAGACCCAACAGTGTTGAGTTACGAAACGAAGTTGGACATTGGGAAGGAGATCTAATGATTGGTGTAGGACAAAAAAGTGCCATCGGAACAATTGTAGAAAGAAAAACAAGATATGTTTTCATTATTAAATTAGAAAATAGAAAATCCGAAACCGTGACACAACAATTTGCAAAACACTTGAAAACACTACCCAAATACACTGTAAAATCAATGACTTACGACAACGGAATGGAAATGGCAAATCACAAATGGCTATCAAATAACACTGGAATGGATATATATTTTGCTAATCCTTATTCTTCCTGGGAACGTGGAACTAACGAAAACACGAACGGTTTAATTAGGCGTTTTTTCCCTAAAGGAACTGATTTTAACACCATAACAAACAAACAACTAAAACATGCTGAATTAACTCTAAACAATAGACCTAGAAAGGTTTTAGGGTACAAAACACCTCAAGAAAAAATGAATCAAGAAATCACTAACTATATAGCATAAATCAAGCCTATTTCGGAAATAACTTTTGGTCAATTAAAAAGACCAAAAAAGTTATTCTGAAATTAGACAAAATGAAA
>NZ_JAZAYT010000015.1:0-7162 GCF_036321945.1 Flavobacterium facile | reverse complement strand
GTATAAGTTCCTGCAGAAAGTCCAGTTGCAGTAGCAGCTGTTCCTCCAGAAGGCGACCAAGAATAAGTATAGCTAGGAGTTCCTCCAGAAGGTGAAACTGTAGCCGTACCGTTAGAACCACCATTACAAGAAACGTTAGTTAGCGAACCAGTTGCTAAAGAAATAGCAGTTGGTTGAGTTACTGTAATTCCTGAAACTGTTCCTGTACATCCATTAGCATCAGTAATTGTTACAGAATATGTTCCAGCCGCAAGTCCTATTCTGTCTTCTGTTGTGATTCCGCCACCCCAGTTGAATGTGTATGGTCCTGTTCCGCCAGTTGGAGTTAAATTGATTGCTCCATTTGAACCTCCATTACAAGCTATATTCGTTACTACTGTAGTTCCTGAAACTGCTAAAGCGGGTTGCGTAACAGTTACATTAACAGTTCTTGTACATGCATTTGCATCCGTAATTATACAAGTGTAACTTCCAGCTACAAGTCCTGTTCTGTCCTCTGTTGTAATTCCTCCACCCCAATTGAATGTGTATCCTGGAGTTCCTCCTGAAGGAGTTAAATTTATTGCACCCGTTGAGCCTCCAAAACAAGCAACATTTGTTACAACAGTTGATCCGTTTAATGCTGGCGGCTGAGTAATTGTAAAGTTACGGGTTGCAGTACAAGAAATATTATCTGTTATTGTTACTGTGTATGATCCAGGACTTAAGCCAGAAGCAGTAGCCCCTGTTCCACCAGATGGTGACCAAGAGTATGTATAAGGAGCAATTCCTCCACTAACAGATACAGTAGCAGTACCGTTACTGCCACCGTTACAAGAAACATTAGTTGAACTTCCTGTAGATGTAATATTTGAAACTGTTAAGGTTCCAGAATTAGAGTTTGTAAAGCAGGTTGCTACTCCGTTTATGGCTACTGCTCTGTATAAATACCCTGACATTCCTGCAGTTGCGCCAGTAATTGTTAATGTGGTACTTGTTACTCCGGAATATACACCTCCATTTGTTAAGTCTGTAAATCCACTACCTGTATTCACTTGCCATTGGTAGGTTGTAGCTCCAGTTGCTGACATTGAGAAGGTTGTATTGTTACCAGTGCAAATAGTTCTGTTTGGTGGGTTTGCTGTTATAGTTGGTGTTGTACAAGAAGGTACTTCGAAAAGGCGAAAATTGTCTACTGCAATTTCTTGAGACGCAGTAGCATTTACATGACAATTAAAACGGATATCTAAACTAGTTCCTGTCCCGGATATTGATGCTGTTAATTCTGTAAAGGCATAACTTAAAGCTGTTCCATCTCCTAATAAATCACTGTTAGTATCTACACTAAATGTATTGGAGCTACTAGGGAGATTTGAATATATTCCAATGGCTTTTGTCCATGCCCCTCCATCTATTCGATATTCTATAGCTATAAAATCTTGGGCAGAACCCCAGTCGGTACCTTGGTAACTACCGTTAATTTGATTACAAGCAAAAAGACCTTTAAAGGATAGTCCTGATTTTCCACTAATATTAATACCGCTCCAAGTTACTTGTTGATTGGCACTTATAGAAGCGTTTGTGCACGCCGGTCCTTTATCAATATCTTCGGCTGCAAAAAATTTAGTACCTTCAAATCCAGAATAAGTACCAGATTGCAAAACGATTCCAGACAGTGCAGTTCTAAAGAAATACGAAGTTGCAGGACTGAAACAAGAAAATTCAGCAATTGATGGTGTTCTGGTTCCAGTACTTGGAGCCCCAAAATCTTCAAAGGTGTCGCTCCAAAATTGGGTTTGTGAATTTGCTCCTATCCAAAAAAGGCAAAGGAGCAAAGTAAAAGTTAAAGTAAATTTTTTTTTCATGATCACATTGTTTTAAAATTAAAATTATTGTCTGCAAAATATTAGTTAAGTGTACTTATCATAACAGGGTTTAAAAATGCAAATTGTGCAGCTGTCATAATACCTTGATCGGTACTGAGTATTTCAATAGCAATTTGCTTGTTATCTTCACAAGCTATATTTATAGTATTTGTTAGGGACACGATTGTGCCAGGCAGATTTTTGTGTGGTTCATCTAATAGAGAAGCTACAATTATTTTAACCTGTTCGCCTAGTAAAGTTGCATCTGCACCAGTATTCCAAGGATTACAGGCATTTATTAGTGAAATTATTTCCTCTGCTGTCATTCGTTTCCAATTAATATAAGTGTCTGACAAATCGGGCTTTTCATAATAATAGGATTGTGTTTCATCTTGTGGCTCGTTGGGAATATTATTTCCAAATTGCAACATATTTGCCGTATTCAAAGCAACCTGAGCCATATGTTCACTTAGTTTTATTGTTAGTTTGCCATAAGTATCACCCGTTTCAATAACAATCGGATCATTAAAAATGATATTTCCTTCATCAAATTTTGAGTTCATAAAATGTACACAGATGGCTGTTTCGGTTTCCTGATTTTTAAGAACTTCAAAAATGGGCATTGATCCCCGATACTGAGGCAGCGGTCCAGGATGAAAATTGATGAATTTATTTTCTCCGTATGCTAAAACGCTTTCAGGAAGTAAAAATGGAAATGAGATGCAAAAGATGTAGTCAGGTTGAATCTTATCAATCCATGTTCTCATTTCAGATATGCTTTTAGTATTGGGAAAAGATTTAAAACCAAAATTGTTATCTTCAGCTTCTCTTTCTAGCGCATCTATGATTGTATGGCTTCCTTTTCCTATTCCAATGGCACATATGAATTTTTCAAATGCTAGTAATTGCAATGCAGGAAAGGCGAACTTTCCACCACACAAAACCATTATTTTTTTAGTTGTTTCCATTGTTAAATGCATGTGTAACTGTTATACCAAGATGATGTGGAATTACTTAGGTTCTGATTAGTTAATTTTTGAAAATGTTCAAATACATCATTTGCAATACTTTCTATCTGTATTTCACATTTCCCTTCACTATTTGGAATTATAGTTGAGTTGTATAAAGGTGAAATAGAAGTATTTGTTTTAGAATCAAAATAAATAGTACCTCTTGGACTTTTAAACGTAAAAGATTTGATGGCTGAGGCTATTTGCGTCATGTTATTTTTAGACAGGTCAATTAATTCTATAACTTTTAATGCTAAAGAAGCACTTTCCCAGCTTAGTAATGAAAATATATTAGGAGTCCTGTTCGCTGCTGTGATTGTTTCGATAAATATTTTATTTTCCTCAGAGTCTATTTTTTTAGACCAGGCAGCAATTCCTTTTATGTTGCCACCAGGATATTCTGCATCCGCCAGCATCATTTCTTCAAGCCCGAAAGGAGGTAAGTAAATTGGAATGTTTTGTCCTTCAAATGAGTTTTTGATACCTTCAAAATACCAGTGAACAAAATCACCGCTAAATAAACTCAATAAGGCACTATTAGGAAATTTTTCTAAATGGTCTTTTAAAGGAGCAATCGTAAAGTCTTCTTCCTTATATCCTGTGGCGTGATTAAAAGCGATTTTTCCTCCATTTTCTTCAAATCCTTTTGATACGCCATAAGTATGTAAATAGCCTCCATCATAGTAACCTGTCACCATTCCAGCTGATGTATATCCGTCATTTACGGCTTGTCTGGCAGCCATTGAAGCTCCTAAGGAATTGTGTAGTGAATGATAAAAAATATTTGGGCAAGCAGGCCATTCGTGAGGCAAATTAGCTCCGGCATCTAAAACAATTAACATTTTGTTGGCGGCAAGAAAAAGAGGACGAAGTAATTGTGCCATACGATGTCCTATGTAAGCAATTACTACAGAAACGTTTTCTTCTAGTAAAAGTTTTTCCGCACTGCGATAACATTGTTGTTTATCTGCGCCAAAACCTATATTTTCTGTAACGATTCGAATGTCGTTTCTTCCTAAATGTTTTAATCCGGAACGAAGTCCCTCATAAAGATCGAAACTAATGCTTTGATAGTATGTTGATCGGGCTAATAAAATACCTATTGTTTGCATATTTTTCAAGTAAAAAGGAAATTTCCATATTGAAAATTTTCTTTGATGTTTTTAATTAATTTCTGCTTGGAAATATCCCTTCCGTTGCGATGGAATAATTAATAGTTAAGTAGGGATTCATTATATTAAAAGGCGCATTTCCACCTGTTGCATCTGATGTTCCGCTCACTGTTGTACCTCCTGTATGGATGTTTGGTGTAGGTCCATTACCTGAATAAGTGGGAGTTGTTGTTGTAGCCGGGAAGTTACCTTCTGGTACAGATTCATCAGCATTCCCTGATGAGGTCTTTATTCTTACACTAACATTATTCAATGTATGAATATGCTGTGGTAAATTTGATAAAAGTAATGTAGTGCTAGGTAAACCGTCCATTTCTCCGATAGTATAATATGGGAGACTGGCTCCTTGTCCCTGACCAATTGGTACACGTCCTTGTAAATCAGGTAATCCGAATGTGGTTTGCCCATTTCCACCATAATTAGTTCCTAAGAGTGCAAATAAAGCAGTGTTTTGGGCAATACTCATAAGTTGTCCTTGACATTTTGAATAGCCTAGGGGAGCAAAATTAAATCCTAATATTTTTATCTCTCCAATAAATGGTTCTGTAGACATAATGCTTTGTTTTAAGAGTTTTTTTAATTTCTGCTTGGAAAAATTCCTTGAGTAGCTATTGAATAATTCATAACTAAATAAGGATTCATAATAGATAGAGGAAGGCTTCCTCCTGTTATATCTGTAGTACCAGAAACAGTTGTTCCTCCTGTAAAAACATTTGGAGTTGCTCCATTACCGGAATAAGTGGGATTTATTGTTGTTGCAGGGAAATTACCCTCTGGGACAGATTCGTCAGCATTCATTGATGAGGCCTTTATTTTTACACTAACATTACTCAATGTATGAATATGTGATGGGATATTAGATGTTAGCAATGTTACATTTGGAGTACCAGCAGCTTCACCTATTACATAATTAGGTAATCCTGGTCCTTGTCCTTGCCCTATAGGTACACGGCCTTGTAAATTAGGAAGAGCAAATGTAGTTTGTCCATTTCCTCCATAAGTGGTTCCTAATAGTGAAAAAAGAGCTGTGTTTTGTGCAATTGACAAGATTTGCCCTTGGCACGTTTGATAGCCTCTAGGGGCAAAATTAAATCCGAAGATTTTAATTTCTCCAATAAATGGTTCTGTTGACATAGTTTAGTTTTTTGGTTAATAGTTATTTTATAGAAATGCATTATAATTCTGATTACCAAGGGTTCTTTTTTTAAAATAAAAAAGTAAAATCATTTAATATTTTAATATTTTAAATTTTTAAAAGAAAGATAATTATTCCAAATAATCACATTTATTTGGAAATAAACATTTTAGCTTCAAATTTTTTTATTCAAATTTATAGTATTAAACTTGAGTTTATAAAATTAAATGTTACGAAATAGATAATTAGTGTCATAAAGTAATAAATTGAGTAAATCAGAGCAGAATTAGACTAATAACTCATGTCAATTATTTTTTATTGATGCTTAATTTACAGTGTTTTGATAATTATTACTTAATCCACAATATGTATTAATATAAATTGTGTTTAAGTTGAGCAACATTTTTGTAATTATTCTACAGATCATTTTATGTTTTACAAGTATATTAAGATATTTATTTGTATCGTTACGGGTTTCCCGTAAATTTTGTTAATGTTTTTTATATAGTTTTAGAGTTATTGGCTTGTTTTAGTTCTTCTTTTCCAATATACTTTTGATTCTGCTTTTTTAAAATTAGTTTTCAAAAAAAAACATTACTTTCATATTAGAGTTACTTCTATGTTTTTCCAAATAATGAAAACTATAATTGCCATAATAAAAAAAACCGCCATTTCTGACGGTTTTAATTTTTTTAATCATTGAATTAGAAATATAATTAATACAAAACTGAATAAGCAAGTAATACTATTTCTAAACTAAATTTTTCAATGAATTACATTATTGTTTTAAAATTTTCAATGTTTTAATTTTTCCTTCTGACATTACTTTTACAAAATAAGTTGCACTCGGTAAGTTAGATAAATCTAATTGCATTTCTAAATTGTTTCCTTGTTTTGTTAAAACTGTTTGTCCAATTAAATTAACAACTGAAACTTCTGATAGAATACTAGAATTAGTAATAGTAACTACGCCAGTTGTTGGATTAGGGTAATAGCTGAAATTTTCAAAATCAAATTTTTCATTACCCAACACAGTAACTGTAGTACAATTAGAAGTAACAGTACATCCTCCAAGAGTAATTTCTACTTTGTAATCTCCTACAACAGTAGGAATGTAAGTCTGATTTGTACCATCTAGAGTGATTATTGTGTTCGGACAAAGGTACCATTGATAAGAAGCACCAGCTTCCGTAGCTTGTAATATTCCACTAGATAATGTAACATTATTATCAATTGCTGTAGGTTCAGTAATTGTAAAGTCTACAAAAGTAGTACAAGAATTTGCATCAGTAACCGTACAAGTCCATGTTCCGGCAGTTAATCCAGAAACAGAAGTTGTTCCGTCACCAGTAGGGTTTCCAGGAGTCCAGTTATATATGTATCCACCCGCTCCACCAGTAGGAATATTTACTGAAGCGGTTCCAGTTGCACCACCGTTACAAGAAACATTAGTTTGCGAAGCAGCTGTTAAAGCTAAAACAGTAGGTTCAGTAATTGTAAAGTCTACAAAAGTAGTACAACTGTTAGCATCAGTAACTGTTACAGTATAAGTTCCTGCAGAAAGTCCAGTTGCAGTAGCAGCTGTTCCTCCAGAAGGTGACCAAGAGTAAGTATATCCACCAGCACCGCCAGAAGGAGTAACTGAAGCCGAACCATTCAAACCACCATTACAAGAAACATTAGTTTGCGCAGCAGCTGTTAAAGCTAAAACAGTAGGTTCAGTAATTGTAAAGTCTACAAAAGTAGTACAACTGTTTGCATCAGTAACTGTTACGGTATAAGTTCCTGCAGAAAGTCCAGTTGCCGTAGCAGCCGTTCCTCCAGAAGGTGACCAAGAATAAGTATAACCAGGAGTTCCTCCAGAAGGAGTAACCGAAGCCGAACCATTCGAACCACCATTACAAGAAACATTAGTTTGCGCAGCAGCTGTTAAAGCTAAAACAGTAGGTTCAGTAATTGTAAAGTCTACAAAAGTAATACAACTGTTAGCATCAGTAACTG
>NZ_JAZAYT010000014.1:0-4750 GCF_036321945.1 Flavobacterium facile | reverse complement strand
GGAGAATTCAATAACTTAATGCAACAAATGATAATTTTTATCTTTGTTGAATTATGGAAAAAAAGCACAAACGACTTACACTAAATGAACGCATTATTATTGAGACTTTACTCTATGAAAATAAGTCTAAAAGTTATATTGCAAAGCATCTAAATAGAAATCGTTCTACTATTACTCGAGAAATAAATAGTTGGATGCACAAACCAACCGATAAATACAATGCAACTTTAGCAGATTTCTTTGCAAAAGAAGAGTATTTAAACAAAAGAAATCTTGATAAAATAAATACTCATAAAAAACTTAAACTATTTGTTTACAGAGGCTTATTATGTGGTTTTTCGCCAGAACAAATTGCTGGAAGAATTAAAATTGATTATCCTAACAATAGTATTATGACAATCTCTCATGAAGCAATTTATCAGCATATTTATAAACATAGACAGTCAAGATTAGGCAAAAAACTCATACAACTTCTACCCTATCATCATTCCAAAAGAAGATACAATAGAAAAGGTGGAAAAAACAAAATACGAATCAAAGACCAAGTAAATATTAGCCAAAGACCCAACAGTGTTGAGTTACGAAACGAAGTTGGACATTGGGAAGGAGATCTAATGATTGGTGTAGGACAAAAAAGTGCCATCGGAACAATTGTAGAAAGAAAAACAAGATATGTTTTCATTATTAAATTAGAAAATAGAAAATCCGAAACCGTGACACAACAATTTGCAAAACACTTGAAAACACTACCCAAATACACTGTAAAATCAATGACTTACGACAACGGAATGGAAATGGCAAATCACAAATGGCTATCAAATAACACTGGAATGGATATATATTTTGCTAATCCTTATTCTTCCTGGGAACGTGGAACTAACGAAAACACGAACGGTTTAATTAGGCGTTTTTTCCCTAAAGGAACTGATTTTAACACCATAACAAACAAACAACTAAAACATGCTGAATTAACTCTAAACAATAGACCTAGAAAGGTTTTAGGGTACAAAACACCTCAAGAAAAAATGAATCAAGAAATCACTAACTATATAGCATAAATCAAGCCTATTTCGGAAATAACTTTTGGTCAATTAAAAAGACCAAAAAAGTTATTCTGAAATTAGACAAAATGAAAAGAAAATACTAATTTTGATTAGAACAATATTAACTGACCTTGTTGCGTTAAGGTCTTGAATCCGCCAAACGTATATAATTGAGAAATAAACTATTGAAAAGAATAAAATTTTTATGTATTGCTTTACTTTTATCCCTAATTTATGGATTCTCAGTAAAAAAATATGACAATTATTCAGGCGAAGAATCTGTCAGATACTGGAAAGAAAATAAAAACTTATTTGAGTCAGTTAATCAAAATGAAAATTTAAGCTTTAGAAATTTAGATGGGTACATAAAAACAAATGATTTGTTTCTCTTTGGCGAATTTCACGGAATAAAAGAGACAACAAAGATTGATTTTGAACTCATCAAGTATTTAAATAAAAAAGCTGGAATGAAAATTCATTTGGCAGAGATTGATTTTAGTCAAGCATATTTTTTAAATGAATATCTGAAAAATGGAGACGAAAAGCTGATTGATTACGTATTAAACAGTTGGATAATCTATCATGGACATAATAATCTCGATTACAAAAACAAATGGATTCAAATTCGTAAACTAAACAGTATGAATACTGAAGACTCTCAGATTAGAGTTTATGGGATTGATAAAATTCAAAATATAAATGTCACTAAAAATCATTTAAAAATTCTATTGAGTAAAATAAACCTTTCTTCTGACATACCAAAAGACGAAAATATATTTTTAGAATGGACAGAAGTTGAATTGCCAAAACTGACTTCATCAATAAATCTAAATTCGACAACTATAGATTGTATAAAAGATATTGAACATATAAGAAAAAATCTAGTTGATTATTATAAAACAACGTCAAGAGAAGATATAATGTATTTAAATTTCATCGATTTATATAAAAGATATAATTTTCAAGGGCAGAAAATTTATGGCTATTTTGGTGAAGCACATGTTTTGCAAAAAGAAATGAATAATAAGAAGGATTTTGGAACGCTTGTAAAAAACCCAAACTCACCAGTGAGATCCAAAACATATACAATTATACCTAGATATTTAGACAGTTACATGAATGCTCCTTCCAAATATTTGCCTTTCTTTTTAAGGAGTGACGAAGAACATACAAAAACAGAGGTTTCTTGTGATAATGCTTTTTTACTTTATCACTTTGGAATTTCAGATTTAAAAAAGGTTACAAATGAAAACTCTACTACTTTTTTTGATATAAACAAAACTAAATCTCCTTACAAAAACTCATTAAGACTAATTAAAAGTACAGGCTTATTAACTCTAATTTCTGGTATGAAAGTTACAGATAAAAATACTTCAACAACAGACTATGCCCAAGGAATAATTTTAATAAGAAATTCAGATTGGGCTGAACCTATAAAATAAAAACTACGGCTAACAGGCGTTTGGCAAGATTGCGAATTTAGTAGTAAATTCACGTTTATTTCTCGCAAGAAATTTTATCTTTGATAGAAAATAATCGGTTCCGAAGTTCGCAACCTCGCCAAGCGCCGGAACGTTAACTGTAATTTTTGCTCAGAATTGGAGAATTCAATAATTTATAGATTTTATTCTTTGATAATTACCAAATTTTGGTAACTTTGTTAAAAACAAATTTATTATGGGACGAAATACATCTGTTTCTCTTGGAAACTATTTTGAAAACTTTGTCGACAACAGAGTATCGGAAGGAAGATTTAAAAATGCTAGTGAAGTTATTAGAGCTGGATTGAGGTTACTAGAAGAAGAGGAAAGTAAAATTATTGCTCTAAAAATAGCAATAACAGAAGGGATTGAAAGTGGAATAGCAACAGAATTTGATCCGATGAAACACCTTGAATCGTTAAAAGTCAAAAAGAAAAATGGCTAAATATAATTTAACAAACAAGGCTGTTGAGGATTTATCAAAGATTTGGGATTACACTTACGAAATATGGTCTGAAAATCAAGCTGATAAATATTATTTTGAACTTCTTAAAGACTGTCAAGTATTGGCTGAAAATCGAAACTTGGGTAAAAACTATGTAGAGATTAACAATGACATATTTGGTTATAAATCTGGTCAACATTTAATATTATTCAGAATTATCAACCAGAACGAAATAGAAATAATAAGATTTTTACATTCTAGAATGGATTTGAAAAACAGAATTCAAGAATAAAACTACAGTTAACAGCAGTTTACTAAAATGGCGAATTTTTCTTTAAAATCACGTTCACATTTCGCAAGAAATTTTATCTTAGCTACAAATAAACAATTTACGAAGTCTCCACTTCAGCAAGCCGCGGCCCGTTAGCAGTAACTATTGAAAATGTAAAATCCTGAAATAGGTTGACAAAAAATCAACAACTATTTACAGGACAATATGAAAGAAAACCAACCACACTGTCAAAAAAAATCCGTTGGATTTGACTTAAAATTAAAAATTATTGATGAAGTATGCAACGGACAAATTTCCGTCAATCACGCAGCAGTAAAATACCAAGTCGGACGTAATGCAATTTATTATTGGTTACAAAAATTTGCTACCTTAGAGCAAAAACAAAAAGGAATGTCAAACAAAGACGAAATTAAAAAACTAAAGCAAAAAATTGAAGAACTGGAATTCATAAAAGACTTCCAACAAATGATTATTGCCGAAGCTGAAATTGATACAGGGAACGATTATGCAAAAAAGTCGCTGCCCGAATCATTGGCCAAAGAAGTGGAACTAAAGAAAAAAGCACTTTTAAAATCAAATGGATCTGCCAATGCTTCGGGATATCAAGACAAGCACTCTACAAAAAAATGAGTGTTTGTAAGAAACAAAAAGCTGATAATGAAAAACTAGTAAAAATGGTTATCGACAAAAGAGGTGAAATCAGTCAAGTAACTGGTGGAAGAAAATTACATCAGCTGCTACAAGAACAAATGAAATTAGAAAACATCAAAATGGGACGTGACAATTTCTTCGATTTTCTTAGAGCTCATACCCTATTGGTTCCTAAACAAAGGAATTTCACACGCACCACAAACTCTAATCATCTCTTTACAAAATGGAAAAATTTGGTGCAAAATAAAGTCCCAAATCATCCCGAAGAACTCTGGGTTAGTGATATAACTTATCTAAAACTAAATGGAAAAAATGCCTATTTAGCTTTAGTAACCGATGCCTATTCTAAACAAATAATGGGCTTTCATGTAGCTACAAACATGAAAGCTTCATTGTCAATAGAAGCTTTAAAAATGGCGTTAAAAAACAGAAAATATCCAAATCAAAAACTAATCCATCATTCCGACAGAGGCTTCCATTATTGTTGGCCAGAATATGTCAAAATTCTACAAGACAACAATATTTTAATAAGCATGACTGAACAATATGATCCATACGAAAACGCTCTAGCAGAACGTTTAAACAAAACTATGAAATATGAATTTGGACTAAATCAGACGATTCCAAACAAAACTATGGCTCAAAAAATGGTAAGACGCGCTGTAAAGATTTATAACTCTTTAAGACCACATGACAGCTTAAAGGGAAGAACTCCTGTTAGCGTGCATTTAAATCCTGATATTCCGTATAAATCGTATCGTAGGAATAATGAAATAATTTATCTAAATTTGAATTGAAAAATTAATTAAAAAACGTCAACCTATTTCAGGACGTTACA
>NZ_JAZAYT010000013.1:0-4580 GCF_036321945.1 Flavobacterium facile | reverse complement strand
ACAGAAAAAATCAGAAATTGGTTAAACCAAAAATTGAAAACAACAAATGTGAAATTAATTAAGCAAGAATAAGGGCAGCAGGTAACAGGCGTTTGGCAAGATTGCGAATTTTGTAGTAATTTCACGTTTATTTCTCACAAGAAATTTTATCTTTGATAGAAAATAATCGGTTCCGAAGTTCGCAACCTCGCCAAGCGCCGGGACGTTAGCCGTCATTGTACGAGAAGCGGGAGAATTCAATAACTTAATGCAACAAATGATAATTTTTATCTTTGTTGAATTATGGAAAAAAAGCACAAACGACTTACACTAAATGAACGCATTATTATTGAGACTTTACTCTATGAAAATAAGTCTAAAAGTTATATTGCAAAGCATCTAAATAGAAATCGTTCTACTATTACTCGAGAAATAAATAGTTGGATGCACAAACCAACCGATAAATACAATGCAACTTTAGCAGATTTCTTTGCAAAAGAAGAGTATTTAAAACAAAAGAAATCTTGATAAAATAAATACTCATAAAAAACTTAAACTATTTGTTTACAGAGGCTTATTATGTGGTTTTTCGCCAGAACAAATTGCTGGAAGAATTAAAATTGATTATCCTAACAATAGTATTATGACAATCTCTCATGAAGCAATTTATCAGCATATTTATAAACATAGACAGTCAAGATTAGGCAAAAAACTCATACAACTTCTACCCTATCATCATTCCAAAAGAAGATACAATAGAAAAGGTGGAAAAAACAAAATACGAATCAAAGACCAAGTAAATATTAGCCAAAGACCCAACAGTGTTGAGTTACGAAACGAAGTTGGACATTGGGAAGGAGATCTAATGATTGGTGTAGGACAAAAAAGTGCCATCGGAACAATTGTAGAAAGAAAAACAAGATATGTTTTCATTATTAAATTAGAAAATAGAAAATCCGAAACCGTGACACAACAATTTGCAAAACACTTGAAAACACTACCCAAATACACTGTAAAATCAATGACTTACGACAACGGAATGGAAATGGCAAATCACAAATGGCTATCAAATAACACTGGAATGGATATATATTTTGCTAATCCTTATTCTTCCTGGGAACGTGGAACTAACGAAAACACGAACGGTTTAATTAGGCGTTTTTTCCCTAAAGGAACTGATTTTAACACCATAACAAACAAACAACTAAAACATGCTGAATTAACTCTAAACAATAGACCTAGAAAGGTTTTAGGGTACAAAACACCTCAAGAAAAAATGAATCAAGAAATCACTAACTATATAGCATAAATCAAGCCTATTTCGGAAATAACTTTTGGTCAATTAAAAAGACCAAAAAAGTTATTCTGAAATTAGACAAAATGAAAAGAAAATACTAATTTTGATTAGAACAATATTAACTGACCTTGTTGCGTTAAGGTCTTGAATCCGCCACGTACGAACAACTAACAGACAGATAAAAATGATAGACATATTATCAAAATGGACAATTATACTTTTCGGAATATTTTTTATTTGCGTTGGACTTTTGATGCTTTTCAATCCTAAAAAAGCAAATGACATTTTGAGAAAAGCAGGAAGTACCAATTTTATTAACTATGCCGAAATCACTACCAGAATAATTCCTGCCGTTGGACTTATTTTGTCGGCAGACAATTCAAAATATCCAGACATTTTTAAAATATTTGGTTGGTTTATGTTGCTAACTTCTTTGGTTTTGTATTTTGTTCCAAGACAACTGCACCATAATTTTTCATTAAAAGCAGCAGATATTTTAAAGCCAATTTATTTTCAGTTAATTTCGCCATTCGCTTTTTTAATTGGAACTTGGTTAATTTATAGCGTTATATAACAAATGAAAGCAACTACATTATTTAAAGATTTTTTCAACAGCGAAAAAGCAGGCGGACTTGTGTTAATTGCTTGTACTATTTTATCGCTTTTACTTGCTAACTCAAATTATGGCACAAGTTATCACGACTTTTTTCAAACTCAATTTGCAGGGCATAGTTTTGAGCATTGGATAAATGACGGACTAATGACAATTTTCTTTTTGCTCATTGGTTTGGAATTAGAAAGAGAAATTTATCAAGGCGAACTTTCAAACATAAAAGATGCTTTATTGCCAATTTTTGGAGCATTGGGTGGAATGTTAATTCCTGCAGGAATTTTTTTGCTATTCAATTTTGGAACTGCAACACAATCAGGAGCAGGAATTCCAATGGCAACTGACATTGCTTTTGCATTGGGAATATTATCATTGTTAGGAAATCGGGTACCAACTTCACTTAAAATATTTTTGACCGCATTAGCCGTTATTGACGACTTGGGTGCAATAATTATCATTGCAATTTTCTATACAAAAACCTTACTTTGGACAAACTTATTTATTGCATTAGGTATTTGGCTTTTGTTATTTATCATTGGAAAACTAAAAGTAAGAAATTTATTTCCGTATTTAATAGGTGGAGTTGCAATGTGGTATTTTATGCTTCATTCAGGTGTTCACGCCACCATTACAGGCGTTCTGTTGGCTTTTGCTATTCCATTTGGAAATGGAGGCGAAAAATCAACTTCCTTTATCTTACAACATTTTTTACATAAACCAGTTGCGTTTATCATTTTGCCAATTTTTGCCTTGGCAAACACAGCAATCGTTTTTAGTGGCAACATATCACAAACATTGACAGAAAACAATAGTTTAGGCATTGCACTTGGACTAATCGTAGGCAAACCATTAGGTATATTTATTTTTACTTTTTTAGCCGTGACGTTTGGTCTTTGCAAATTACCAACAGATCTAAATTGGAAATCAATTTTTAGCGTTGGCCTTTTGGCAGGTATAGGATTTACAATGTCAATTTTTGTAACCTTGCTTGCATTTGACAACGAAACAATAATAAATAACTCAAAATTAATAATTTTAATTTCCTCATTAATTGCAGGGCTTTTAGGCTTTTTTGTTCTGAATGGAATTTTAAACAAAACATATATAGACGATGAACAATAAAATTCTTGATTTTATTAGTCTTCATAATGGCGAAGAAGAACAAAAAAAAGTTTTAGAAAATATAAAATCTAATATCTCTTTTCGTGGTTCTAATTTATGGATTTTAGCTTGTGCTATTGTAATTGCATCGGTTGGTTTAAATGTAAATTCAACAGCAGTAATAATTGGTGCAATGCTTATTTCTCCATTAATGAGTCCTATCGTTGGAGCAGGTTTTGCCTTGGCAATTTATGATTTTGAACTACTAAAAAAGTCGGGGAAAAATTTATTAATAGCAACAATTGTAAGTTTAGTAGTTGCTTCAATCTATTTTTACATAAGTCCATTTAAAGAAACTCAATCAGAACTATTAGCAAGAACATCTCCAAATATTTATGACGTTCTAATCGCTTTTTTTGGTGGTTTAGTAGGTGTTATTACTCTAACAAGAGTAGAAAAAGGAAATCCAATTCCAGGCGTGGCTATCGCCACGGCTTTAATGCCTCCTCTTTGTACAGCAGGTTATGGTTTAGCGATAGGAAATTTTTCATATTTTTTTGGTGCTTTTTATTTATACACGATTAATTGCTTTTTTATATGTATTTCTACTTTTTTGATAATTAAATATCTAAAATATGAACCTGTAAGAAGTTTGAATCCTAAATTTGAAAAACAAATTAGATACGGCATCACTTCTTTAATTTTGATTATGATAATTCCAAGTTTTTATTTAGCATATAATCTACTCAATGAAAAAAAATACGCTCAAAAAGTAGAACAATTTATCTCAAACGAGTTTACAAATAAAGGTTACACAATTATTTATAAGAACACAAAATTTAATTCAAATCCTAAAAAAATTGAAGTCGCATTTTTGACCAAAAAATTTAATGCTGAAGAAATAAAAGTGTTAAATCAAAGGTTAGTTCAATACGATATTAGCAATACAAAATTAGAAATAAAACAAGATGCAAAAGATTTAAAAAGTGAAATTTTAAATGAATTAAATAATCAAAATACAAATTTATCTGAAAAAGATGTTTTAATAAATAATCTTCAAAATGAACTTGGTGAATATAAATTTGATAATTCTGATATTCAGAAAGAATTAAAAATATTATTTCCAGAACTTAAAAATGTATCGTTTGGAAGACATTCAATAAATCAAAATACTGATAGTGCAAAAGTTCTAACAGTTGTTCTTTATCAAATTGACAATAAAAAGAAAAATGTAGATACAGAAAAAATCAGAAATTGGTTAAACCAAAAATTGAAAACAACAAATGTGAAATTAATTAAGCAAGAATAAGGGCAGCAGGTAACAGGCGTTTGGCAAGATTGCGAATTTTGTAGTAATTTCACGTTTATTTCTCACAAGAAATTTTATCTTTGATAGAAAATAATCGGTTCCGAAGTTCGCAACCTCGCCAAGCGCCGGGACGTTAGCCGTCATTGTACGAGAAGCGGGAGAATTCAATAACTTAATGCAACAAATGATAATTTTTATCTTTGTTGAATTATGGAAAAAAAGCACAAACGACTTACACTAAATGAACGCATTATTATTGAGACTTTACTCTATGAAAATAAGTC
>NZ_JAZAYT010000012.1:0-4502 GCF_036321945.1 Flavobacterium facile | reverse complement strand
GGAGAATTCAATAACTTAATGCAACAAATGATAATTTTTATCTTTGTTGAATTATGGAAAAAAAGCACAAACGACTTACACTAAATGAACGCATTATTATTGAGACTTTACTCTATGAAAATAAGTCTAAAAGTTATATTGCAAAGCATCTAAATAGAAATCGTTCTACTATTACTCGAGAAATAAATAGTTGGATGCACAAACCAACCGATAAATACAATGCAACTTTAGCAGATTTCTTTGCAAAAGAAGAGTATTTAAACAAAAGAAATCTTGATAAAATAAATACTCATAAAAAACTTAAACTATTTGTTTACAGAGGCTTATTATGTGGTTTTTCGCCAGAACAAATTGCTGGAAGAATTAAAATTGATTATCCTAACAATAGTATTATGACAATCTCTCATGAAGCAATTTATCAGCATATTTATAAACATAGACAGTCAAGATTAGGCAAAAAACTCATACAACTTCTACCCTATCATCATTCCAAAAGAAGATACAATAGAAAAGGTGGAAAAAACAAAATACGAATCAAAGACCAAGTAAATATTAGCCAAAGACCCAACAGTGTTGAGTTACGAAACGAAGTTGGACATTGGGAAGGAGATCTAATGATTGGTGTAGGACAAAAAAGTGCCATCGGAACAATTGTAGAAAGAAAAACAAGATATGTTTTCATTATTAAATTAGAAAATAGAAAATCCGAAACCGTGACACAACAATTTGCAAAACACTTGAAAACACTACCCAAATACACTGTAAAATCAATGACTTACGACAACGGAATGGAAATGGCAAATCACAAATGGCTATCAAATAACACTGGAATGGATATATATTTTGCTAATCCTTATTCTTCCTGGGAACGTGGAACTAACGAAAACACGAACGGTTTAATTAGGCGTTTTTTCCCTAAAGGAACTGATTTTAACACCATAACAAACAAACAACTAAAACATGCTGAATTAACTCTAAACAATAGACCTAGAAAGGTTTTAGGGTACAAAACACCTCAAGAAAAAATGAATCAAGAAATCACTAACTATATAGCATAAATCAAGCCTATTTCGGAAATAACTTTTGGTCAATTAAAAAGACCAAAAAAGTTATTCTGAAATTAGACAAAATGAAAAGAAAATACTAATTTTGATTAGAACAATATTAACTGACCTTGTTGCGTTAAGGTCTTGAATCCGCCTCAGTCAAAATATTAACTTTTTCATCGGAATCGAAAAGTTTATACATCTCGCATATTGAAGAATCAAAACTTTCAGAACTGAATTCACCTAATTTTTTAGCATTTTTTACCGCTGTTTCCTGATTATTCTTGATTTTTTTATACAAATCATTCTTTACAAAATATTTTTCGCTCTTATCATAATCTTTTAAATGTTTCTTTAGTAACTGATTAGCTTCACTACAATCTTTAAAAGGTTTTGCAGTATATTCATAATGAAGCAATAACCAATATTCAAGACAAGGATTAGAAACAATTACTTTAACATTCTTTAATCTCGATAAATCTTTATAGTATTTTAAAAATTCTTCCTTAGGATTTTTACCTTCTTTCTTTTTACTTCTCTCCTCTTCAAGAACTTTATCTAAATCAACAATCCAAATTACTAAATCATAGTCACTTGCTGATTTTTTCACTTCTTTATATAAATCAAAAAGCTTCTTTTTTCTTGGCAATTTTGGCAACAAATCAAGGTTAATAGCATTTTCATTTCTTTTCATCATTTGAAAATACCATAATTCACATTCTCCATCAACAAAAATAGCTGCTTTCTTTTTCTTACTAATTTTCGCCATCTTCATCGTATTTAAAATCAAGAAAATAATCTCCTAATTCAGGTACACCCCCTAATTTACCAATACTATAAGCATTGTAAACATTACTACTATTTCTTATAGTTTTAGTGTCGAAATCTTCTAATGAATAAATTTCAGTATTACCTTCTTCTGTTTTATCAGCAAACCAAATACAATCATCTCTAAAAATATCTCTATTTTTTAATATTTCTCTGTTATGAGTAGTCGCGATTAATTGAGATTTGGATGAATTTACAAGATGCATTAAAATAAAATGGATATACAAATCGGGATGAAGAGAAGATTCTAACTCATCTATTGGCACAATACTATTTTGTCTTACAAGAATATCCAATATACCAGCTAAACCATAAAATCTTTGTGTTCCTTGAGATTGATTTTCAAAAGGTAAATTATAATTCTTATCTCCGAACTTATGGACAAATTCTAAATTAACAGCAGTAACTTTACCTTTTTCTCTAATAGAAGAAATTTTCTTTCTGTCCTCTTCACTCTTTGTACTAGTTTCCAAAAACTCAAGTAAACCTTCTGGTATATCTCTTTCCTTTTCTTCAATAATAATATCTTCAATGTTTAAATCTGCTTTTCTCAAAACTTCTAAAACATTTTCTTTACTAATATTACCACCATCATTTAAATTTCTAGTAACAAATCCATCTAAATCTGTTCTTGGTGAAATCATTGGTCTTAAAGCACTTTCAAACCAATCAAGAACTTCTCTTAACTCAACAATATCAATATTTGTTTTTAAAAAACCTCCAAAAACCGTGTTGTTAGATAATGTATTACTGACTAGAGTATTAACATAATCTTTATTCAGTTTAACTTTACTTCCAAAAACAATTTCAGTAAGATTATTATTAACATTTGTAGTTCTTTTAAAAACAGTTGCTTTATTAGGATTAAAAACTAACAATGTTTCTTGGCTAATAACTTTCTTATTAAATTCAACCCTGTAAGAATATTTTTTTGATTTATGAACGAAATCTATTTCAATTGTTGAGTCTAAATTTTTACTTTCATTATCAAACAAAAATGGATTAAAATCAAATTTTTCATTTTTTTTCTCAAATGGATCTAATACAATATCACGCAAAAATTCTATCGCATTTAACATTGTGGTTTTTCCAGACGCATTAGCACCATATAAAAAAATTAATTTTAATAATCTTAATCCCTTTATGGGTTCAATTACATAATAATTCTCTAAATCGTCATATTTTTTTGCTTCAAAAGAAATTGTTTGCTTTTCTCTTATCGGACCAAAATTGGTAACTGAAAAACTTATTATCATCTTTTTTTTGGTTTTAATTTGCAATTAATGCGCAAATTTAAGTATAAAAAATGAATTTTGGACTATTTTTTCAAATAAAAGACTACCGCTAACAGGCGTTTGGCAAGATTGCGAATTTTGTAGTAAATACACGTTTATTTCTCGCAAGAAATTTTATCTTTGATAGAAAATAAACGGTTCCGAAGTTCGCAACCTCGCCAAGCGCCGGGACGTTAGCCGTCAGTTTGGTGGAGCGTGGGAGAATTCAATAACTTAATGCAACAAATGATAATTTTTATCTTTGTTGAATTATGGAAAAAAAGCACAAACGACTTACACTAAATGAACGCATTATTATTGAGACTTTACTCTATGAAAATAAGTCTAAAAGTTATATTGCAAAGCATCTAAATAGAAATCGTTCTACTATTACTCGAGAAATAAATAGTTGGATGCACAAACCAACCGATAAATACAATGCAACTTTAGCAGATTTCTTTGCAAAAGAAGAGTATTTAAACAAAAGAAATCTTGATAAAATAAATACTCATAAAAAACTTAAACTATTTGTTTACAGAGGCTTATTATGTGGTTTTTCGCCAGAACAAATTGCTGGAAGAATTAAAATTGATTATCCTAACAATAGTATTATGACAATCTCTCATGAAGCAATTTATCAGCATATTTATAAACATAGACAGTCAAGATTAGGCAAAAAACTCATACAACTTCTACCCTATCATCATTCCAAAAGAAGATACAATAGAAAAGGTGGAAAAAACAAAATACGAATCAAAGACCAAGTAAATATTAGCCAAAGACCCAACAGTGTTGAGTTACGAAACGAAGTTGGACATTGGGAAGGAGATCTAATGATTGGTGTAGGACAAAAAAGTGCCATCGGAACAATTGTAGAAAGAAAAACAAGATATGTTTTCATTATTAAATTAGAAAATAGAAAATCCGAAACCGTGACACAACAATTTGCAAAACACTTGAAAACACTACCCAAATACACTGTAAAATCAATGACTTACGACAACGGAATGGAAATGGCAAATCACAAATGGCTATCAAATAACACTGGAATGGATATATATTTTGCTAATCCTTATTCTTCCTGGGAACGTGGAACTAACGAAAACACGAACGGTTTAATTAGGCGTTTTTTCCCTAAAGGAACTGATTTTAACACCATAACAAACAAACAACTAAAACATGCTGAATTAACTCTAAACAATAGACCTAGAAAGGTTTTAGGGTACAAAACACCTCAAGAAAAAATGAATCAAGAAATCACTAACTATATAGCATAAATCAAGCCTATTTCGGAAATAACTTTTGGTCAATTAAAAAGACCAAAAAAGTTATTCTGAAATTAGACAAAATGAAA
>NZ_JAZAYT010000011.1:0-4067 GCF_036321945.1 Flavobacterium facile | reverse complement strand
CCTGAAATCAAACCTCCTGCTCCAACTGTTGGACCTGCCGTTGAAAAAGTATACGTGTTTGAAGCGCTATAATTAGAAATCGTTGAACTTCCTGCTGCAGAACATGTTGCTGGTGTTGTTGTGATTGTTGGAACTGCAATATTACTTACTACAACAGTATTAGACATTGCAATCGTATTTGAACAACCGGGTAAAGTAATTGTATATTGAACTCCATCTACCCATGTAGAACCATTTACTCTTGTAATAACAATTGTGTTTGTTGCAACAGTTGTTGTAACAGTAATTTGTTGTAAAACATCATTAGGCCCAGCGCTAAAAGCCCCAATATTTACAGTTCCGTCAGAAACATTAACACTCCCTTGATTATTATTCCTAGAGATACTAATTGTGATTATTGTACCCGCGGGAACTAAATGCTGTAAGGTAATTGTTTGGGTATTATTTGCACTATCAATTGTAGCGCTATTTGTTGTAGTTGGAATAGTACCAACTGCAGAGATTGCCCCAACTGCATTTACAGGATTTAAACCTCCCGAAACAGATAATCCATTACCTGTTACCGGTGTGCCAGCCGCAGCAATATTAATAGCATTTAATACTGTATTAGCTGTTATAGTTGGAACAGTCACGGTATTGGTACCAGAGCCATTTAAAGTAATGGTTTGAGATGCACCTGAATTTATGTTATAAGTGATAATTGCATTTGGAGATCCATTAAGAGTATAAACTGCATTATTACCAGAACAAACTGGAGAAACCGATGTAATACTTGTCAAAACTGGCGCATTATTTACAGTTATAACTCCTATTGCTGTAGCAGGAACACATCCTCCTCCTGTAGTTGTAACAGTGTAATTATATGGTCCCGATAAAGTTGGTGTTCCACTAATGGTAAATACTCCAGCAGAATATGAACCGAAAACGCCAGCAGGTAAACCTGATACTGTTGCTCCAGTTGCACCACCAGCAACAGCATAAGTAATATTTGTAATAGCTGAATTGGCGCAAACTGATTGGTTAGTTGTTGCCGCAGCGGATGTTAATGTAAGAGTCGGTCCTGGTGTAACAGTAACTAATACTGTATCTGTTACAATACAACCACCAGCTCCATAAGCTGTTAAAGTGTAAGTTGTGGTAGCAGTCGGACAAACAGAAGGTGTAAGTGTATTAGCACCCGTCATAGCAGTTGTTGGGGACCATACAAATGGTGGATAAGTATTATTAAAAGTTATTGTCCATCCAGTAATAGAACCTGAAGCAAAAGAAGCATCATCTTGAACAAAAAGTTCCCATGTACCATTAGCAGTACAACCATTTAATGCTGTAAAAGCTTGTTCAGGTGCATAAGTTCCAGTAAAAGGAGCAGTATTATTTCCTGCTGAACCAATTACATTAACCGCTGAAGGTGTAAAACATGTTGAAGTATAGTTAGAACTTGAACCTCCATTATCAGTAGACAATTCAAGTAAAGTACCATCTGGACATCTTAAAAATATATCTAAATCAGAATCCCAAGTATGCGATAAATTAATACAAACTGAAGCAATAGAACCAGCTCCAATAGTTGCAGGAAGAACACCAGTAACATTGATAGGTGAGTTTACGCCCGTAGTACTACCATCAGGAATTGCATATGATGTTGAATTTGATAAAGCCAATGATCCTGTATAACCGGTAGCATTAGTAGCTCCAGATAAACTAACACAAGCTCCAGAACATGTTGAAGTATCTGAACCAGCATTTATAGTTGGTATTGGACTAACTGTAACTGGAATAGTGATTTGATTTTGACATCCACCTGGAACTGTTGTCACTAATAAAGTGACATTAAATGTACCTGTAGTTGCATAGGTATGAGAAGGGTTTTCTAAATTTGAAGTAAATCCATCTCCGAAATTCCAACTATAAGTATTACTACCGTTTGTAGTATTCGTGAAATTAGTTGCTTGACCTAAACAAGCTGGAGTTGCTGTAAAAGTTGGATTAGGACTAGTAAAAGTTGCTGTAGTACCCGTAAAATCCAATACAAATCCAAAATTTGAAGAAGGCGTATATCTATCAACTAAGATAGCATAGGTTTGACCAGCCGTTACTGTAATTGTATTTTCGCATCCTGAACCAACACCGCATAATCCTGTAGCACCTGTTGTTCCATCCCAATTACAAGCTAATTCAATACCTGGACAACCAGTCGTAACATTATAAATAGCAAAATCATAATCTACAGATCCGTTAGGTGTAATTGTAAAATCTAATGTTCCTGTAGTTGCGGCTGTAAAATTATACCACCACGCAGCTCTTTCACCCGGCGTACCAAAACATGATGGCATTGTTTGAGTTACACCAACCCCACCTGTCCCGTTAGGAATGGAAATATTATTTTTATTACATAAAAATTGTGCTGTTTCACAGTCTTGAACTGGACTAAGCGGTCCAACTGGTAAAGATTCTTGAGCACAAATACCGAATGTTCCTGTAGAAGTTCCATTTCCATCTACCATCACATAGTACGTGTTTCCAACAGTTAATCCATGTAATATGACGTTTGTATGAAGTAAACCTCCTGCTGTATTAACGTCTTCCTGACAAGCTAATTGCGTTAAAGAACCACATGTTCCACTATACACCCCAATTTGGGTATTAGCTAATGTTCCTACAAAATTAGTTGACAATTCTATATCAGCGACAGTTGCAACAAAAGAAAACCAAACAGTATGACTTCTAGTTGCAGGTGCCCAACAAGCTGGAGTAGGATCTGTTCCTACTGATGTTGCGGCAACGTTTGTATATAAAATTGAGCTACAAGTACCATTCGTAACTGCTAATGAAATTGGACTCGAACAAGCATCATTAGATGGTTGCGCATAAATATTTTGCACATTTCCAAATACCAATAATACTAATATAATTAAGTAATTTTTAAATCCCAGGAGAATTCAATAACTTAATGCAACAAATGATAATTTTTATCTTTGTTGAATTATGGAAAAAAAGCACAAACGACTTACACTAAATGAACGCATTATTATTGAGACTTTACTCTATGAAAATAAGTCTAAAAGTTATATTGCAAAGCATCTAAATAGAAATCGTTCTACTATTACTCGAGAAATAAATAGTTGGATGCACAAACCAACCGATAAATACAATGCAACTTTAGCAGATTTCTTTGCAAAAGAAGAGTATTTAAACAAAAGAAATCTTGATAAAATAAATACTCATAAAAAACTTAAACTATTTGTTTACAGAGGCTTATTATGTGGTTTTTCGCCAGAACAAATTGCTGGAAGAATTAAAATTGATTATCCTAACAATAGTATTATGACAATCTCTCATGAAGCAATTTATCAGCATATTTATAAACATAGACAGTCAAGATTAGGCAAAAAACTCATACAACTTCTACCCTATCATCATTCCAAAAGAAGATACAATAGAAAAGGTGGAAAAAACAAAATACGAATCAAAGACCAAGTAAATATTAGCCAAAGACCCAACAGTGTTGAGTTACGAAACGAAGTTGGACATTGGGAAGGAGATCTAATGATTGGTGTAGGACAAAAAAGTGCCATCGGAACAATTGTAGAAAGAAAAACAAGATATGTTTTCATTATTAAATTAGAAAATAGAAAATCCGAAACCGTGACACAACAATTTGCAAAACACTTGAAAACACTACCCAAATACACTGTAAAATCAATGACTTACGACAACGGAATGGAAATGGCAAATCACAAATGGCTATCAAATAACACTGGAATGGATATATATTTTGCTAATCCTTATTCTTCCTGGGAACGTGGAACTAACGAAAACACGAACGGTTTAATTAGGCGTTTTTTCCCTAAAGGAACTGATTTTAACACCATAACAAACAAACAACTAAAACATGCTGAATTAACTCTAAACAATAGACCTAGAAAGGTTTTAGGGTACAAAACACCTCAAGAAAAAATGAATCAAGAAATCACTAACTATATAGCATAAATCAAGCCTATTTCGGAAATAACTTTTGGTCAATTAAAAAGACCAAAAAAGTTATTCTGAAATTAGACAAAATGAAA
>NZ_JAZAYT010000010.1:0-3790 GCF_036321945.1 Flavobacterium facile | reverse complement strand
CTTATTTTCATTGAGTAAAGTCTCAATAATAATGCGTTCATTTAGTGTAAGTCGTTTGTGCTTTTTTTCCATAATTCAACAAAGATAAAAATTATCATTTGTTGCATTAAGTTATTGAATTCTCCTTTTTGGGTTAAAATTACGGCTAACGGGCCGCAGCTTCACGAAGTCGCGAATTTCGGAACCGATTATTTAAAGATAAAATTTCTTGCGAGAAATAAACGTGAATTTACTACAAAATTCGCAATCTTTCCAAACGCCTGTTGTGTGCTGTAATAATATTTACTTACAAAAAGGTTAACCCAATTCTTTTATTTAATCCTATTTCAAAGATTCTTATTAATGTTGAAAGTTGAATATTTCCTCTTCCGTTTTCAATTCTCGAAATGTAGCTTTTTTTTGTTCCAGTTCTTTCAGCCAATTGCTCTTGAGTTATTTTAGCTTCTTTTCGAGCGTCTTTAAGCATTTCACTTATGATGAACATCTGTGATTTTTCTTCGTAGCTATTTCTACTTTCTGTTCCGATTTTTCCGTGTTCAACTTCAATAAGTTGGTCGAAATTTTTTATGTTTTTATAATCTTTCATTTTAAATGTTTTTTTGTTGAAAATACTCGTTCATTAAATTCAATGCTTTTTCCAATTCATTTTTTGGTGTCTTTTGAGATTTTTTCTGAAAACCATTAAAAAGCACAACTAATTTCCCTTTATCAAAGCAACAAAATATTCTATAAATATTTGACTGATATTCAATTCTTATTTCATAAAGTCCGTTTGTTCCTGTCAAATGTTTTAAGAATTTTTCCGGAATTTTCTCAACTTGTTTTATTAATTCAAGAACGTATTTCATTTTTTCTTTTACCTTTTCATCTTGACTTTGGTAAAACTCAATAAAATGATTTTCGTAAAATATAATTTCTCTGCTCATTTGACAAAGTTATCTTAAAAGTTAACAATTAGCAAGTAAATTTTGATTTTTTTCTTGTAGTTTACGTTCAGCGGAATTATAGCACACAACGTTTCGCAGCTATAAGAAGTTGCGTACTTCATTCACTGACTACTATAAATATAAGCAAAACTTTGATTCAACAATTATCATTTCTGATAAATCCCATGCCTAGCAATTTCTTGTAACTGCTGTTGGCAGATCGTTATTCTTTCATTATTTTGGTATTCATTATTCCTTTTTCAGTGTAGAGTTTTAGTATATAATTCCCTATTTTTAATTTGCTCACATCAATTTTATTTTCAGAAACTGAATTGGAACTAATTATTCTTCCAGAAATATCATAAATTTCTATATTTATTATAGTTTCTTTTGAATTAAAGTATAAAATGTCTTTTACCGGATTTGGATATACAAAAACATCAATAATAATTTCATTTTGTTGTAAGCCTAATGTATTTTGAACCGTTGTTGTGTAATTGTTCGTAACTATTGGAAAATTATAATCAAAATAAATATTAGCTTGGTTGCTAAAAGTATTTCCAACTACTAAATTTGGTTTTGTTTTAATTTTAAATGCTACATAACCATCATTATTTGGATCATCAAAAGGAAGATTTATATTTTTAAAAATAAATTCTACTTTATTTGTATTTGAAATTCGGGTTTCAAAGTTATGACTTCCTTTAATTGGAATTAAAGTATTAATATCAAATTTTGTTGTATCAATTATATCTTTTACAACAATATTTTCGGCAGGAAAAGTTCCTGTGTTTTCAAACCGAATTACATAATGCACATATTCGCCAACCATATTTGGTGTAATTGTTGTTCCTTCCAAACAAGTTTTGTCGTTAGGGTCATAGGAATTAACAACTAATTGTCTGATTCCAATTTCATTATCGTCTATATATTCATCAATTAGTAAAGGAGTTACCACGGCCTTCATAGTTAATGAATTTCCTGCATTTAAGGCTGGTGTTTCCGTTGGCGAATTTAAGTTTAAAATAACATTAATTTCTCGGCTTTCAAAAGGTTGCAAATTGCTATAATTCCAAGTTAAAGTTCGTTCGTAACCATTGTTGCTTTCATTATTATAAACAGGTAATGTAGAAACAACGTCTAAAGCATCTTGATTTTCAAAACCAAAAGTTACTGTACCGTTTTCTACTTGATTGCCTTTGTTTTTATAAATAATTTTATACGTTGCATTAAAACCTGGTCGTGCGGGCGTTATTGGAATTAATGTTACTTCAACATCTTGATGAATTCCGTTGGGTGTGATGCAAAAGTTTTGGTTAAAAGGACTTACAGTTGCTGGAAAAGAAACCTGAACATTACTTGGTGATACATTAAAATAGGTTGGGTTTTCTAAAACTGGGTTGATGGTATGTGATCCTGAACCTACTGGAATAGTATAATTTTCTGAAGTATTTGAAATGAAAATTCCGTTAACAGTTCCATTAGTAATATCGTATTTTAAATTTGGAAGAAAAGGGTCGTTGCTGTCACAACCATTGTTATTACTATCAAATTTATTATTGCCTTGAATTGTATAGAAAGTACCACCTGGAGTGAAGGAACAATAAGTGTTTACATGACACGTTGTTGCATAACCATACTCATTTATTTTTGTTTGCACAGCTGCAAGTTGCCCCTCATCTGCGCAAATATAACTCAGATTGGGGTTGTTAGAAAAATCTAAATAAGTTTCAATTTTGTTGTTTTTAATAAACAAATTGGTTAATTGATTGCTACCACAATTCAAAGCAACTAAAGCAGTATTGTTACTAACATTTAAATTAGTTAATTGATTATTTGCACATTCGAAATTATCTAAACTAGTATTGTTGCTCACATTCAAATTAGTTAACTGATTGTTATTACACCACAAAGTTCTTAAAGCAGTAACGCCACTTACATTTAAACTTGTTAATTGGTTTGAGTTGCAATCCAAATAAGTAAAAGTATTATTATTACTTAAGTTCAAATTAGTTAATTGATTGTCATAACACCACAAATAAATTAAAGCAGTATTACTACTCACATTCAAATTGGTTACTTGATTGTTGTTACAATGCAATTCAGTTAAAACAGTATTATTACTTACATTCAAATTGGTTAATTGATTGTACTCACATTGCAATTTTGTTAAAGCAGTATTGCTACTTACATTCAAATTGGTTAATTGATTGTTGTTACATTGCAAATAAGTAAGGTTTGTAAAATATTGAATACCCTCCAAACTTGAAATACTTGATGCAGAAACATTTAATTCTTTTACTTGCAACGCTTCGTTTTGCTGTATTTCGCCATCGTTGTTTTCATCTAT
Organism: Flavobacterium facile; assembly: GCF_036321945.1. Taxonomy (NCBI): domain Bacteria; kingdom Pseudomonadati; phylum Bacteroidota; class Flavobacteriia; order Flavobacteriales; family Flavobacteriaceae; genus Flavobacterium; species Flavobacterium facile. Next base: position 514 of record NZ_JAZAYT010000010.1, on the reverse strand, counting down.
TTTAAAATAACTACCGCTTAGGTTTTTTGCAATTTGGTATGGGTATGACGAGCTTGCAGTACGTAACTTCAATTTAAAAATCGCATTAGGAATATTAACTATTTGTGCATTACAAAAAGTTGAAAAAGCAATTATTGTAAAAAGGATTTTTGTTTTCATTTATTTTAAAATTTATTTTAATCGGTTTCGGGCGGATTCAAGACCTTCACGCAACAAGGTCAGTTAATATTGTTCTAATCAAAAATAGTATTTTCATTTCATTTTGTCTAATTTCAGAATAACTTTTTTGGTCTTTTTAATTGACCAAAAGTTATTTCCGAAATAGGCTTGATTTATGCTATATAGTTAGTGATTTCTTGGTTCATTTTTTCTTGAGGTGTTTTGTATCCTAAAACCTTTCTAGGTCTATTGTTTAGAGTTAATTCAGCATGTTTTAGTTGTTTGTTTGTTATGGTGTTAAAATCAGTTCCTTTAGGGAAAAAACGCCTAATTAAACCGTTCGTGTTTTCGTTAG
>NZ_JAZAYT010000009.1:0-3416 GCF_036321945.1 Flavobacterium facile | reverse complement strand
GGAGAATTCAATAACTTAATGCAACAAATGATAATTTTTATCTTTGTTGAATTATGGAAAAAAAGCACAAACGACTTACACTAAATGAACGCATTATTATTGAGACTTTACTCTATGAAAATAAGTCTAAAAGTTATATTGCAAAGCATCTAAATAGAAATCGTTCTACTATTACTCGAGAAATAAATAGTTGGATGCACAAACCAACCGATAAATACAATGCAACTTTAGCAGATTTCTTTGCAAAAGAAGAGTATTTAAACAAAAGAAATCTTGATAAAATAAATACTCATAAAAAACTTAAACTATTTGTTTACAGAGGCTTATTATGTGGTTTTTCGCCAGAACAAATTGCTGGAAGAATTAAAATTGATTATCCTAACAATAGTATTATGACAATCTCTCATGAAGCAATTTATCAGCATATTTATAAACATAGACAGTCAAGATTAGGCAAAAAACTCATACAACTTCTACCCTATCATCATTCCAAAAGAAGATACAATAGAAAAGGTGGAAAAAACAAAATACGAATCAAAGACCAAGTAAATATTAGCCAAAGACCCAACAGTGTTGAGTTACGAAACGAAGTTGGACATTGGGAAGGAGATCTAATGATTGGTGTAGGACAAAAAAGTGCCATCGGAACAATTGTAGAAAGAAAAACAAGATATGTTTTCATTATTAAATTAGAAAATAGAAAATCCGAAACCGTGACACAACAATTTGCAAAACACTTGAAAACACTACCCAAATACACTGTAAAATCAATGACTTACGACAACGGAATGGAAATGGCAAATCACAAATGGCTATCAAATAACACTGGAATGGATATATATTTTGCTAATCCTTATTCTTCCTGGGAACGTGGAACTAACGAAAACACGAACGGTTTAATTAGGCGTTTTTTCCCTAAAGGAACTGATTTTAACACCATAACAAACAAACAACTAAAACATGCTGAATTAACTCTAAACAATAGACCTAGAAAGGTTTTAGGGTACAAAACACCTCAAGAAAAAATGAATCAAGAAATCACTAACTATATAGCATAAATCAAGCCTATTTCGGAAATAACTTTTGGTCAATTAAAAAGACCAAAAAAGTTATTCTGAAATTAGACAAAATGAAAAGAAAATACTAATTTTGATTAGAACAATATTAACTGACCTTGTTGCGTTAAGGTCTTGAATCCGCCCCATATTCTTGATTTTTTAGTATTAGAAATATTATTTCTTATTAGTTTTTAAATTTTTTAAATACGTTACCTTATCAACTGGCTTATCATTTATTATATAAAATTCTTCTGGCGATACTTTTGTCTTATCCGGATTTTTTTCTTTCACAATTTGTGTATTTGAAGCTTTTGATTTGTTACTTTCAGAGTTTGAAATGGCAACAACCTTTTTTGAGCTTTTTACACTTTTTTGAGAATCAGAATTTTTCTTTTCCTGTGCAGACACAACAAAAGAAAGAATGCTAAAAACAATCATTAATAATTTTTTCATAGTTAGATGATTTTTGGTTGATTTTTATAATTTATTAACAAGTTCATTAAAAAAATTAATCATTTATTAAATTTTTGTTAATTAACAAATATTAAAATAATTTTTTAATATTCAAATAATTAACTATATTATTTTTATATTATTAAACAAATTCAATAAATACAAGTATAAATAAGAATAATTATTATAAAAAAATATTTTTTAACAAAAAAAACCACCTAAAATTAGGTGGTTTTTAAATAAATTATATCGATAAAATTAACGTTTTAACGAAAAATGCGATTTAAATTGTTTTTGTTGGTTGTTTTCTGAAAATTCAATGGTGAACCAATAATCTGTAGATGGTGCTAATTGACCGTTATAAGTTCCATCCCATCCCGGACTTCCATCCACAGGAACTAATTGTTTAATTAATTTTCCGTATCTGTCAAAAATATACAACTTAGCATCTGCTTGATTTAACCCAACAACATTCCAAGTATCATGAATACCATCTCCATTTGGAGTAAAATATTTAGGGTAATCAATTACAAATATCTTATCCGAAAGATTTGTACATCCTTCTTCATCTAATATTAATACTTCATGTTCACCAGCTTCAACTCCTGTAAACACATTACTACTTTGCCAAGCACCACCATCTAATGAATAAATTAAATTTCCTGTTCCAACCGGATTTACAAGTATAGTAATTGTAGCATTATCTGTAAACGCATCCGTTACCACATACGTAAAACCTGTAGCTGGAATTTCTTCTCCAACAACCGCTATATCAGTTTCTATACAATTTGTAGTATAGGTAACATCTATAACTTCAACTTTATAAGTACCTTCTGTAGTTACTTCATAAGTTGAATTAGTTTCTCCGAAAATCTCCTCATATAAGTTAGTAACTGTATTTAACTTAAACCATCTGTATCTGAAATTAGCATTAGACAACTGTGTGCTTAAGAAATAACTTTGGAAGGTGTTTCCTGCCGGATCAACACAAATATGACCGTCTGTTAAATCTGGTTTTGGTTTTGGATTTACAAATACTGTTATATTAACAGCATTACTTTCGCATCCATTCAGCCTAGATTTCACACTATATATAACATAACCTTGATTATTTGTTGTATTGGTAAGCGTTTGTAAAATAGGTGCTGGCGCTATTCCAAATCCGTTTGAAGCTCCTGTTACATTTACTTCTTGTACCACTTCCCAAACTATTTCAGTACCCGCAAGAACAGGAAACGAAGGATTAACTAACAATCCTGCTGTTGTGCCACCACTACAAATTGGAGGTAATGGACTAAAAAACGGAGCACCTGGAATAGGATTCACATTAATTATTCCAGTTGTAAATGGAAGCCCAATACAATTCCCGTTTCTTGGAGTTATTGTAAATGTTAAACGACCTGCAATTTCTTCATCTATTAACTCTAAATTCATAGTAATTACATTTGAAGTACTTGAACCTGATGTACTACCATTTGAAAGCACAACACCATTTACATTACTAACTACCCAATCATAGACTGTTCCAACAGGTGAAGCAACAATTGTTAACACTGTAGAACCATTATTACAAATTGTAGCTGGTGCTATATTTACTCGCTGAATTTCTGGTTTTGTATTTACCGTTATTATAATATCTTGAAAATTACCTTTACAAGTTCCTAAAACAGGACGAACTTGAATAGTTAATGAACTTGGTTGTGTTGGATCTAATAAATTAAGTACTTGATCTATTGTACCTAATCCACCTGTACTTGATAAACCTAAACTATTAATATTGTTATTAAATGTAGCTATCCATTCAAATGTAGCACCTGGAACAGTTGAATTATTAGCTATTAAAACAGCTAAATTCATATTATCGCCATTACATATAGAATAATCAGCTATTTGAGTGATAAATTG
>NZ_JAZAYT010000008.1:0-2365 GCF_036321945.1 Flavobacterium facile | reverse complement strand
TCCACGACCACCGTTAACTTTGGTAACTCCAATTATTTTTTCACGATTAAATGAAACTACCGTTGAAATTGGTAAACGAAAATCCGATTTTTGAATATCTACTATTTCGCCATTTGTATTGTATGCTTTATAAGTTCCTTCCAAAAACGTTATTGGTGAAATTATAGGAGTTCCTAAAGCTGTAACATCAGTAACTTCATCAGATTCAATTACGGAAATTCCATTAAACAAACCGTTAGGGTCGTTAGGTTTGTCCTCAATTTCAATACCATACGAATCTCGTATTTTTAGCCCAAAGGCTTCTAAAAACAAATTCGGGATGTTATATTCTGTTGCCATTAGTTTGCAGCTATTAATGCGTCTTTAATTGTGTCGTTTATTCTACCAACCACATGCTCTGTAATTTTTTCAAAATTTTTCAAATCTTCTTTTGCTACTTTGTAAGTGTTATAAACATTTAATGTCATATTTATAATTCTTGCAGTTCCAGAACTTGATGATGTTGATTTGTCCGTAGCTGATGGTTTAACAGGAGCAATTGGTGGTTTTGAAAGACCTTCCGGTTTAAATTTATCTTCTGGAACTACTTTTGTTTTTTTCTTTGTTTCTTCTTTTTTATCGCCTTCAGTAAGTGCTAAATTTTGGCGCATTTCTTTTATCCATTTTGCACCACCACCAGCCAAACCACCTAAACCAGGTATTTTTGCTAAAAGTTGTAAAAGTTGCTGAACTGGATATAATAATGCATCTAAAAGAACTAACCCAATACGTTTTATACCTCCAACAATACCGCCTTTTGTAAAGGCTTCTGTAATACTGTCCCAATGTCGTTTAAAACTCATAATAATGTTAATCAACATACCAAATGGACCCATAAGAAAAGTAATTGCAGCACCCCAATCATCATAGTATTTAATAACCACCGCAATAATGGCTATTAATGCCGTAATAATTAATATTATAGCGCCAATTGGGTTAGCATCCATTGCGACATTTAAATTCCATTGTGCAATTGTTTGACCAATTGTTGAAGCTTTTAATAAAGTGTATAATTGAGATAATGCCAGAACACCCGGAGCTAAAGAAACTAACCCCATAATTCCCTGTAATCCAACATCAAGAAAAGGTAACATTTCGCCAGTTGCACCATATATAGAAAGTTTTATATCATCAAAATACGATGTAATTCTATCCTTTTGTTCCTGGTAACTTGTACCCATTGTTGCTGCCATATCTGAAAGAGCAGATTGATCATCAAGTATTTGACCTGTGTATTTTTTAAGTAATTCTGTTTCATTTAATAAACCAGTAATTGCAACAACATTTTCTTGACCAAACATTGCACCAAGCAGCGCATCATTACCACCTAACTTTTTAAGTTCCGTAATTCTTTCAGCCAACGTCAAGTTTTTATTTGCTAAAACATCAACATCAACACCCGCACCTTTCAATTGTTCTCGCACTTCTTTTGGTAAAAATTCCTTTTTACCTAAAATTCCTAAAACATTTCTAAGTGCAATACCACCTTCAGCTCCTTCTTTACCGTATTTTCCTAAAACCTGTAAAGCTCCATTAGTTTCAGCAAATGAAACATTGGCGTTTTTTGCAACAGCTCCAACATTATCAATTGCTTGTGCGACTTGATCAACTTCTTGATTACCTACTTTTGCAGACGCAACAATTTGGTTTAACATTACATCCATTTCGTTAGCCGCTTCTGCTGGATTTGATAAATCAACACCAAATTGATTCATAACACTCGAAGCAGATTTTGTTGCTCCTTCCAAATCACCATGCATTGTTTCTGCAAGTTTGGCTACAGATGTGCCCATTTGATCAAGTGCTTCTGGACTATCAGCAATCTCTGGAGTCAATTTAGAAAGTAATAGAGTATAACTTCTAATGTTATCCTGTGCTTTACTTCCAAACTCTTTTGATGTATTACGTGCGTTTTCTCCAATTTGAGCCAAAGCTTCATCAGTAACACCAGTAATAGCTTTCAATTCTTTCAAAGAACTATCGTATGCGTATGCACCTTGTGCACCATCTAAAAAAGGTTGCCCTAAATTATTAAGCGCATTTGCTCCAGCTTCAGCTGCTAAAACTTTTAAAGATTGATTTGGTTTTTCAAATGCCTTTGCAGCATCATTTCCCATTTTTTCAACCTTTTTATCAACTCCATCTATAGCAATTTCCATCTTGTCGATAGATGCCGTAACCTCTTTTACTGGTTTAGTAATCTTATCTACAAGTTCGAGTATCCAATTTGAAGTTTGATCTGACATTATTCGTTTTCTGGTTTAGCTTGAAATAGTTTAGCTAAAACTGTCGCTAAAATTTCGGTGTCTAATTTTTTTAAAAATTG
>NZ_JAZAYT010000007.1:0-2350 GCF_036321945.1 Flavobacterium facile | reverse complement strand
TCCACGACCACCGTTAACTTTGGTAACTCCAATTATTTTTTCACGATTAAATGAAACTACCGTTGAAATTGGTAAACGAAAATCCGATTTTTGAATATCAACTATTTCGCCATTTGTATTGTATGCTTTATAAGTTCCTTCCAAAAACGTTATTGGTGAAACTATAGGAGTTCCTAAAGCTGTAACATCAGTAACTTCATCGGATTCAATTACGGAAATTCCATTAAACAGCCCGTTAGGGTCGTTAGGTTTGTCCTCAATTTCAATACCATACGAATCACGTATTTTTAGCCCAAAGGCTTCTAAAAACAAATTCGGGATGTTATATTCTGTTGCCATTAGTTTGCTGCTATTAATGCGTCTTTAATTGTGTCGTTTATTCTACCAACCACATGCTCTGTAATTTTTTCAAAATTTTTCAAATCTTCTTTTGCTACTTTGTAAGTATTATAAACATTTAATGTCATATTTATAATTCTTGCAGTTCCAGAACTTGATGATGTTGATTTATCTGTAGCTGATGGTTTTACAGGAGCAATTGGAGGTTTTGAAAGGTTTTCTGGCTTAAATTTGTCTTCTGGAATTACATTTGGTTTTTTCTTTTGAGGTACTTTTTGTTCTTTTTCTCCTTTAGTTACTAACTTGCTTTCAGTTCTAAATTTTTCGATTTTTTTAGCCAAAGAATCTAAGCCAACCATTTCAAATAATTGTTGCATTGGTTTTAATATTGCGTCTAAAATAACCATTCCCACACGCTTTAAGCCTCCAATAATTCCATCTGTTTTAAAAGCAGTTTTAATACTTTCCCAATGATCATAAATTGATTTAAAAGCTCCAATTACTAAACCTATTGGTCCTAATAACAAACTCATTGCTGCACCCCAACTATCCCAATAATTTATAATCGTGGCAACCACCGCAATAAGCGCTACAACAGCAATAATTACTGCTCCAATTGGATTAGCAGAAATTGCAGCATTTAAGTTCCATTGTGCAATGGTTTGAACAATTGTAGAAGCTTTTAACATTTTGTATAAACTTGATAGAGCCATAAGTCCTGGTGCTAAATTTACCAACTTCATCATTCCATCCAATCCAACATCAATAAAAGGTAACATTTCGCCAGTTGCTCCATAAATAGAAAGTTTTATATCATCAAAATAAGATGTAATTCTATCCTTTTGTTCTTGGTAACTTGTACCCATTGTAGCCGCCATATCCGAAAGAGCAGATTGATCATCAAGTATTTGACCAGTATACGTTTTAAGCAATTCGGTTTCATTTAACAAACCAGTAATTGCTACAACATTTTCTTGACCAAACATTGCGCCCAGTAAAGCATCATTACCACCTAACTTTTTAAGCTCCGTAATTCTTTCGGCTAACGTCAAGTTTTTATTTGCTAAAACGTCAACATCAACACCTGCACCTTTCAATTGTTCACGGACTTCTTTTGGCAAAAATTCCTTTTTACCTAATATTCCTAAAACGTTTCTAAGCGCGATACCTCCTTCAGCACCTTCTTTACCATATTTACCTAAAACTTGTAATGCTCCATTAGTTTCAGCAAATGAAACATTCGCGTTTTTTGCAACAGCCCCAACATTGTCAATTGCTTGTGCTACTTGATCAACTTCTTGATTACCTACTTTTGCAGATGCAACAATTTGATTTAACATTACATCCATTTCATTAGCTGCTTCTGCTGGATTTGATAAATCAACACCGAATTGATTCATAACACTTGAAGCAGATTTTGTTGCTCCTTCCAAATCACCATGCATTGTTTCTGCAAGTTTGGCTACAGATGTACCCATTTGGTCAAGTGCTTCTGGACTATCGGCAATTTCTGGAGTCAATTTAGAAAGCAATAAAGTATAACTTCTAATATTGTCCTGTGCTTTACTACCAAACTCTTTTGCTGTATCACGTGCATTTTCTCCAATTTGAGCCAGAGCTTCATCAGTTATACCAGTAATAGCTTTCAATTCTTTCAAAGAACTATCGTATGCGTATGCACCTTGTGCACCATCCAAAAAAGGTTGCCCTAAATTATTAAGTGCGTTTGCACCAGCTTCAGCTGCTAATATTTTTAAAGATTGATTTGGTTTTTCAAATGCCTGTGCAGCATCATTTCCCATTTTTTCAACCTTCTTGTCAACTCCATCTATAGCGATTTCCATTTTGTCGATAGAAGCTGTAACCTCTTTTACTGGTTTAGTTATCTTATCTACAAGTTCGAGTATCCAATTTGAAGTTTGATCTGACATTATTCGTTTTCTGGTTTAGCTTGAAATAGTTTAGCTAAAACTGTCGCTAAAATTTCGGTGTCTAATTTTTTTAAAAATTG
>NZ_JAZAYT010000006.1:0-1647 GCF_036321945.1 Flavobacterium facile | reverse complement strand
AATAACTTTTGGTCAATTAAAAAGACCAAAAAAGTTATTCTGAAATTAGACAAAATGAAAAGAAAATACTAATTTTGATTAGAACAATATTAACTGACCTTGTTGCGTTAAGGTCTTGAATCCGCCAATTGTAAATGGTTTGAATGCAAATGGAGCAACAAATATTCAAGACGGAATTGTAAAAGCCGATAATGAATTAACTGCTCATGGTAGTTTTAATTGCAACACCTCTAGAAGTATTATTCTTTTGACAGATGGTGTTGCAAATAGAACAGGTCCAAGTGGTTCATCATGTTCTGGAGGTACTGGTGGTACTTGTATTCAAAGTGCAATTACTGCAGCTACAAATGCAAAAACTACTACAGTTTCAAGTGTTGTATATAATAACCAAATTTTTTCTGTTGGTTTGTTTGGAGGAATATCTGGAACTGATCAAACAAATGCAACATACTGTTTAAATAATATCCAATCAGGTGGGGCTTTCTTTACTGAAAGCGCTGCAAACTTAACCGGAATTTACGCACAAATACTGAATCAAATTTCCTGGGTTGTAGCACAAATTCCTGGAACCGCATTTAATAAAGAAACCGTAAATAATAACTTCAACATTGTTGCAGGATCTATTTCTGTATCTAAAGGAACATTTGTGCAAACCGGACAAGTAATTGATTGGAATATCGATTTTCTTAATACTGAAACAATTACTTTAAAATATCGATTAACACCAAAACCAAATATTTGTGGAGATAATATTGTTAGCACATCTAGACTTGACTATTTAAATTCAAGTTGTATTGCAACATTTCAAAATGTAACAACTCCTAATTATTGTGTTCCATGTGCTCCTATATTATCAGCACTACCAAGTCCAACAACAATTAACTGTCCAGCAACCCCTAATTTTACGACACCAACAATTACAAATGGTTGCTTAAGCACTTCATTAACATTTGTAGATGTAACTACAACAAGTACAGCATGTCCTTTAAAATATTCTATTACTAGAACTTGGACTGCTAGTAATTCTTGTTACTCAGCAACTGCTTCGCAAACTATAAATGTACAAGATGTTACTGCACCAGTTATAGCGCCGCTTCCTGCAATCTCAACTATTAATTGTCCAGCCGTACCAAATTTTGCTACTGCAACGGCTACTGATGCTTGTGGCGGACCTGTAACTCTAACTTTTGAAGATGTAACTACAGCAAGTACAGCATGTCCTTTAAAATACTCTATTACCCGAACTTGGACTGCGAAAGATAATTGTAATAATACTTCAACAGCTTCGCAAACTATAAATGTGCAAGATGTTACTGCACCAGTTATAGCGCCGCTTCCTGCAATCTCAACTATCAATTGTCCAGCCGTACCAAGTTTTGCTACTGTAACGGCTACTGATGCTTGTGGCGGACCTGTGACTTTAACTTTTGAAGATGTAACTACAGCAAGTACAGCATGTCCTTTAAAATATTCTATTACTAGAACTTGGACTGCGAAAGATAATTGTAATAATACTTCAACCGCTTCGCAAACTATAAATGTGCAAGATGTTACTGCACCAGTTATAGCGCCGCTTCCTGCAATCTCAACTATCAATTGTCCAGCCGTACCAAGTTTTGCTACTGCAACGGCTACTGATGCTTGTGG
>NZ_JAZAYT010000004.1:0-1363 GCF_036321945.1 Flavobacterium facile | reverse complement strand
CAAGCACAACCTAATGCAGGAACAAATGGTACTTTAACAGTTTGTCAAGGTACAACACCTACAAATGCGCAATTATTTGCACAATTAGGAGGCACGCCAACAGCAGGAGGAAGTTGGACAAATTCAGGTTTAGTTTATACTTATACTGTTGCTGCAATTGCTCCATGTACAACAAATGCTTCAGCTACTGTTACTGTAACAGAGCAAGCACAACCTAATGCAGGAACAAATGGTACTTTAACAGTTTGTCAAGGTACAACTCCTACAAATGCGCAATTATTTGCACAATTAGGAGGAACGCCAACTGCTGGAGGAACATGGACGAATTCAGGTTTAGTTTATACTTATACTATAAATGCAATATCTCCTTGTACGGGGTTCGATACGTCTACAGTTACTGTAGTAGTTCAGCCTAAACCTAATGCAGGAACAAATGGTACTTTAACAGTTTGTCAAGGTACAACTCCTACAAATGCGCAATTATTTGCACAATTAGGAGGAACGCCAACTGCTGGAGGAACATGGACGAATTCAGGTTTAGTTTATACTTATACTATAAATGCAATATCTCCTTGTACGGGGTTCGATACGTCTACAGTTACTGTAGTAGTTCAGCCTAAACCTAATGCAGGAACAAATGGTACTTTAACAGTTTGTCAAGGTACAACTCCTACAAATGCGCAATTATTTGCACAATTAGGAGGAACGCCAACTGCTGGAGGAACATGGACGAATTCAGGTTTAGTTTATACTTATACCGTTACTGCGATAGCACCTTGTGCATTAAATGCAACGGCTACAGTTACTGTTACAGAACAACCGCAACCAATTGCAGGAACTGATGGAACTTTAACAATCTGTCAAGGTACAACGCCTACAAATGCACAATTATTCGCACAATTAGGTGGTACGCCAACAGCAGGAGGAAGTTGGACAAATTCTGGTTTAGTTTATACTTATACAATAAATGCAATAGCACCTTGTACGGGAACCGATACTGCTATAGTTACTGTAACAGAACAAGCTCCACCGAACGCAGGAACAGATGGAACTTTGAGAGTTTGTCAAGGTACAACTCCAACTAATGCACAGTTATTTGCTCAGTTAGGAGGAAATCCAAATGCTGGAGGAACATGGAGTAATTCTGGTTTGGTTTATACTTATACTGTTACTGCTATAGCACCTTGTGCCGGAAGAGATACTGCTACAGTTACTGTAACAGAAGAGCCAACTCCACAATTTATCACTCAAATAGCTGATTATTCTATATGTAATGGCGATAATATGAATTTAGCTGTTTTAATAGCTAATAATTCAACTGTTCCAGGTGCTACATTTGAATGGATAGCTACATTTAATAACA
>NZ_JAZAYT010000003.1:0-1243 GCF_036321945.1 Flavobacterium facile | reverse complement strand
TACACATTTGTACCAGCAGGTCCAACAATTGATGCGTCAGGAGTTGTTACTGCTTCAACTGGAAGTTATACATTAACAGCGAGTGCAAACGGATGTACAAGTGCATCAGTAAGCGTAACTGTAAATGCGCAACCAGCTACACCAGCTACACCAGTAATTTCAAATATAACTCATCCGGTTTGTACTGTAAGTGCATCTCCAAATGGAAGTTTTGTAATTTCAAATTACTCAGCGTCTACTACTTATTCATTTATTCCAACAACAGGAACAGTAGTTTCTGGACCTACAGCTACCGGATTAGTAACTGTAACGGCTGGAAGTTATACTGTAACTTCTACGTCTAATGGATGTACGAGCGCTCCAGTAGTGGTTGTAATTAACCCTCTTGAATGTGCTGATATTGTAACTGTTAAAACAGATAACCAAACAAGTTATGTTCCAGGTCAGCCAGTAACCTATATTATTACGGTTACAAATAATGGTCCGACAGCAGCAACTAACGTTAATGTAGTGGATAATGCTCCAACTGGAACAACATTTACTTCATGGTCAAGTTCAAACGGATCAGGAACAGGTAATATTAACGATACTATTGCTACTTTAGCAGTTGGTCAAACAGTAACTTATACAGTTAATGTTGATGTTCCAGCTACTTTGTTAGGTAATTTAGTTAATACTGTTACTGTTACAACAACTACACCTGATCCAGTTCCTGGTTGTACAACATGTACTGATATTGACACTCCTAACACAACGCTAGCTGAGAATGACATTAACAATACATTTATGAACATACCAGTTTCAGGAAGTGTATTAACAAATGATTCAGATCCACAAGGACATACACAAACTGTAACAGCTTCAACTACTACAACTCCACAAGGAACATTGGTATTGAATGCAAACGGAACGTATACCTTTACACCAGCTACAGGTTTCACAGGAACATTTGTTCACACATATACAGTATGTGATAATGGAACACCACAAGCATGTGATACAGCTACCCTGACAATTGAAGTAATGCCAAATCCAAACAATCCATCTACACCAAATGATGTAGTTGCGAATGATGATACAGCAACAACTCCAGCAGGTCAGCCGGTAACTATCAACATTTTATCAAATGATTTTGATCCAAATGGAGACACATTAGGTACACCAACAATTGTCACTCCACCAACAAATGGAACATTTAACCCTGTAACAGGAGTTTATACACCAAACCCAGGTTTTGTAGGAG
>NZ_JAZAYT010000002.1:0-1154 GCF_036321945.1 Flavobacterium facile | reverse complement strand
ATAGAATATTTTAAAGGACATGCTGTACTTGCTGTAGTTACATCTTCAAAAGTTAAAGTCACAGTTCCACCACAAGCATCAGTAGCCGTTGCAGTAGCAAAACTTGGTACGGCAGGACAATTAATAGTTGAGATTGCAGGAAGCGGCGCTATAACTGGTGCAGTAACATCTTGCACATTTATAGTTTGCGAAGCTGTTGAAGTATTATTACAATTATCTTTCGCGGTCCAAGTTCTAGTTATAGAATATTTTAAAGGACATGCTGTGCTTGTTGTAGTTACATCTTCAAAAGTTAAAGTCACAGTTCCGCCACAAGCATCAGTAGCCGTTGCAGTAGCAAAACTTGGTACGGCTGGACAATTAATAGTTGAGATTGCAGGAAGCGTTGCTATAACTGGTGCAGTAACATCTTGCACATTTATAGTTTGTGAAGCTGTTGAAGTATTATTACAATTATCTTTCGCAGTCCAAGTTCTAGTAATAGAATATTTTAAAGGACATGTTGAACTTGCTGTAGTTACATCTTCAAAAGTTAAAGTCACAGTTCCGCCACAAGCATCAGTAGCCGTTGCAGTAGCAAAACTTGGTACGGCGGGACAATTAATAGTTGAGATTGCAGGAAGCGGTGCTATAACAGGTGCAGTAACATCCTGTACATTTATAGTTTGCGAAGCAGTTGAAGTATTATTACAATTGTCTTTCGCAGTCCAAGTTCTAGTTATAGAATATTTTAAAGGACATGCTGTACTTGTTGTAGTTACATCTGCAAAAGTTAAAGTCACAGTTCCACCACAAGCATCAGTTGCCGTTGCAGTAGCAAAACTTGGTACATCAGGACAATTAATAGTTGAGATTGCAGGAAGCGTTGCTATAACTGGTGCAGTAACGTCTTGTACATTTATAGTTTGCGAAGCAGTTGAAGTATTATTACAATTATCTTTCGCAGTCCAAGTTCTAGTAATAGAATATTTTAAAGGACATGCTGTACTTGTTGTAGTTACATCTTCAAAAGTTAAAGTCACAGTTCCGCCACAAGCATCAGTAGCCGTTGCAGTAGCAAAACTTGGTACGGCTGGACAATTGATAGTTGAGATTGCAGGAAGCGGCGCTATAACTGGTGCAGTAACATCTTGCACATTTATAGTTTGCGAAGC
>NZ_JAZAYT010000001.1:0-1068 GCF_036321945.1 Flavobacterium facile | reverse complement strand
TTAGTAACGGTGCTCAGTTAATAACACCAGCAGTTCCAACAATCACAACAACACCAGCAACATGTTCTGCAGCAGGAAGTTCAACGATTTCTAATTATAGCGCTTCAAACACGTATACTTTTTCAACACCAGGTCCAACAGTTGGAGCAGGAGGTTTGATTTCAGGAATGACAGTTGGTGCGAGTTACACAGTTACAACAACAAATGGTGGATGTACTTCATTGTCATCAGTATCATTTAGTAACGGTGCTCAGTTAATAACACCAGCAGTTCCAACAATCACAACAACACCAGCAACATGTTCTGCAGCAGGAAGTTCAACGATTTCTAATTATAGCGCTTCAAACACGTATACTTTTTCAACGGCAGGTCCAACAGTTGGAGCAGGAGGTTTGATTTCAGGGATGACAGTTGGTGCGAGTTACACAGTTACAACAACAAATGGTGGATGTACTTCATTGTCATCAGTATCATTTAGTAACGGTGCTCAGTTAATATCACCAGCAGTTCCAACAATCACAACAACACCAGCAACATGTTCTGTAGCAGGAAGTTCAACGATTTCTAATTATAGCGCTTCAAACACGTATACTTTTTCAACACCAGGTCCAACAGTTGGAGCAGGAGGTTTGATTTCAGGGATGACAGTTGGTTCGAGTTACACAGTTACAGCAACAAATGGTGGATGTACATCAAGTGCGTCAGTTTTATTTAGTAATACAGCTCAATTGCCTTCAATTGTGCCAACATTTGTTCAAGTTGCACCAATATGTGCAGGAGATAATTTATCTCAATTGCCATCAGTATCTACGAATGGGATTTCGGGTTCATGGTCACCAAACATGAATAATTTAGTACCAACGTTATATACTTTTACACCAACAGCTGGACAAGGATGTGTTACTACACAGACTATGACAATTGATGTAAGACCTACTCCTCAATTTATCACTCAAATAGCTGATTATTCTATATGTAATGGCGATAATATGAATTTAGCTGTTTTAATAGCTAATAATTCAACTGTTCCAGGTGCTACATTTGAATGGATAGCTACATTTAATAACA